>NZ_JBHDVN010000004.1:0-164356 GCF_046635365.1 Acinetobacter sp. NIOH-H-8 | reverse complement strand
TTTTAATATCCTGTAATATAGAATCTTTTTTAGGTTCACCGTTAGCTTTTCGCTTTTTATTTTCATGACGCAGACAGGATAATAAGTCTTTTTTCAACTCACCCTTTGGTAATGCTCGTATAGTTGAATAAATCGTTGTATGGCTTACATTCATTGTTTGATCCAAATCAGGAAATGTCTTTAAACGCTTTGCTATTTGCTGAGGAGACCATAAACAACGGATCGCTTCAACAATAAATCTCCAGAGAATTGAGTCGATTTTGAGTTTTCTGTGACCGCGTCTACGTCTAGCGAAGGTGTTATCAGAAGCATATTGAGCTTGATAAACGTCATTGATGCTATTTCTTTTAAGCTCACGATAGATCGTACTAGGATGTCTTTTAATGAGTTCAGCAAATTTTCTGGCTGAAAAGCCTTCTTTTCTTGACTCAAGCATTAATGCAGTACGATCTTCAAAGTTAAGATGATGGTATGACAATTTTATATACTCCATAAACCCTTTAAATTAATTAGGTGGTTTATGTCGCACTTCAAGTTTTACTCTGCCCATTAACTAGAACTCAAAAAGATGGCAACTATTAATTATTGCCATCTTTTTTTGATATAGATCTATGTAATCAGGTTATTTTAATATGTGAGCCTTATTTTATTTAATTAAATATAAATAATTGATATTAGTTTTATTCAACGTATACGGTGATTTTAATTGATTAAAATATTTTAATTACTGAACCACTACCGTTGTTAAATTCAGCTTCATTAATATTTTAAGGAAAAAGTTATAAACGCCACTTAATAACTATTATGGAATCTCAGATGTAGAGCACACGGCTCAAAACTTGGAGATTTTAAAATGTCACATTTCACAGTTGCAGTAGTTACCACCCCTGATGGTGATGTTGTAGATGCCCTAGAACCATTTTACGAATTTGAATGCTCAGGCATTAAAAACAAATATTGCATTTCAGAATCATCATTGGACGAAATTAAAGACCAATACGAATCGACAGAAATCACTTTGATGAAAAACTCAAAGCCTATCTTAGATGATGGTGAAGAACGCTATGCGTTTCTTGACGACCCTCGTTTCGTGCGTGATGCAACAGACTTAGAGCTTGATGCCATCAAAAACAACAAAGGTGATATTTTTGCTGACTTCCCGAACGGCGGTAAGCATTTATCAGTGGTACAGGTCAAAAACGATGATGGTACGTACTCAAGTCGCATTCGTGATTTAGGCATGTTCATTCAATGGCATCAAAAAGATGTGCCATGTACTGAAGTGTTTGAGCTTCAACAGTTCATTAACTGGTATAACGAAAAAGTTACGCCGACTGTTTTGACAGGTGAAAAACCTGATGAAAGTTGGACAGAATGGATAGAGCTTGATGCTGACGGTAAAGTGGTCGATTACTTCACCACCACCAACCCGAATCCGAAATACGATTGGTATGAAATCGGAGGACGTTGGAAAAACATGCTGTTGCGTCTTGATGGACGAAAAGTGGATAGCTGTCCGATTGGTGAGCTAGATTTTGAAACCGAAATCAACCGCTTAAAAACCGAAGCTAACCGTGTTTATGACTATTTTGAGAAGTGTATCGGTGATGCTTCACGTACTTGGCGGTCATGGGCTGATGTTTGGTCTGATGAATCAATCGGATCAGTGAACGATAAGCGTAATTTCTATCACAACCAAGATGCAATCTTATTAATGAAAGCCAATGATACGGATAACTTGTTTTGCATATTCGGACATGAATTTGATGAATTTTTGGTGAGCCGTGAAGAATTCCTAGCTAAAAAATCAGCAAACCCATTCGGTACATACTGTTTCTTAGATGCGACCAGTGGTGATGAAATAGGCGACTGGACAGGTTCAGAGTGTGGCATGTTTGGACAGGATATTCGCAAGGAAGAAGATTGGGAAAACAAAAACCAAGCCTTGCTCAAGAGCTTTCCAAGCGACTATATAATCACGATTGTTGATTGTCATATCTAAAACCCAAACAGGGATAAGCGTAAAACCTTATCCCTTTTCTTTTGGGCATTTTTTAAAACGCATTCGATGTTTTTTAATTGATTAAAAAGTTTTTGAATTTTTAAATTTTAAGAAAAATTAAACAGCTATTGCGCTTTGTATAATGAATATAGATTTAATCACTATCCTAAAGGGCTTTTAATATGTGGAATACATTAGTTTTAATTCGTAAAACCGCAACGTCAAAAGAAATAAAAGACAAAGCTGATATGTATTTAAGCCAGTTAAATACTGCAACCATTTCAGCATCTCTTAAAGCTGAAATACTCTCTTTTATCGAATCTGTTTTAAACGATTAATCAACTTAGGCTCAACGCCTACAACTTGGAGAAACCCCATGAATTACTACAACACATTCACCATTCCATGCAATTTTAAAGTACAGCACATTGAAGATGGTCAATTTGTCGTGTTTTTTGCTGATGGCACTCAGTTAAGTTACCAGATTGAAAACACCAGTAAGGTTAAATGGATTGAACCTGAAGCATTCAGTTTAGAGCAAGTACGCCTAAGCTCAAAAGAGCCAATCAATGCCGATGATATTGACATCATTAAGTATGCTTCATACCGCTTAATTGCTGACACGCCATTGATTGATGATGATGGTAGCAATCCTGAACCTGATTGCCTTTACTGCAAAAAATCTAGTGACACTCTTAACAGCCTCATACTTCAAGTCACTGAAGCACATACCCTCTCATGTTGGCTACTGACATCAAACGGCGTTCATATCCTAGATATTAATGAATTGACTGAAGCTTAATAACAACAACCAGTGAAGCATGTCTATTGCTTCACTGGTTGGCAGTTGAAAACCGCATTCGATGTTTTTTAATTGATTAAAAAAAGGTTTAGAAATTTGGTTGTGGCCAGCGCTAGATCTGGCGCACCAGGATCAATGCTTATTTGTATGGTACCTTAATTGCTTCCATCATTTTAATAGCATCCTCATTACTATTTTTAGCTGCTATCTGTTAAAAGTCGCAGCAAGGACCAGTAAAACAATAATAAAAATAAATAATTTTAAAAAAGTTTTTGGTTTAGGTTCTATCTTAAAATAAACATATTGAAGCAGAAAGCTTAAAACTTGGAGTTGAAATGGTTACTATTAATGAATTACTTAGCAAAAACCTTGATCGCAAATATGGTCCAATTGAAGCGCATGAAGTTATAGAACTTGTTCGTGTAACTCGTGCGCCAGAATCAATAAATAACCCTTCAATGCCATCAGTTAGAATTTCTACTGCAGATCTGCACCATATGGTTGAACAAGCTAAAAAGTTCAATTTGTGGGAAGAATGGTCCACCAAGGTTTTAGCAACTGAGTTGCCATACAACCCTTATCTTAAGCCAGTGTTTACAGGTCATAGTTTCCCACGTTCTAGCATGTCTACTGACAACTACGAAGCATTAGTACGCTCTACGTTAGTGCCGGTGCTACTACCTGAAGATAAAAAGTCTTTTATCAACCTGAATGACAAAGTTATGTCATTTAACAACCTCATGTTTGATATGCCCGATGCGATGGTGAACCATCTCATGACTGGTAAAAAACTTTGGCTATATGCAAAAAATGGGCAAGTGGTCTGGTATACCCGTGCTGAGTATGAGGCGCAAACCAAGTGGAACCAGGCTGAACAGGATGCTAAGAAAAAAATTACTGCATTGTTTGAATTATTCAATGCGCTGCAACAAGCTAAACCGATCTTTGATGCTATCGATCAGAAGAAAAACTTCAGTGCTTTACCGTTCAAATGGTTCACTGGTGTAAAAATTGTAATGTCAGGCTTGTCAGCTGGATCATGGGGCGATGGTGAAAAATCAAATACAGTGACTCACTTGGTTTTTGATGAAGACTACTCAGGATCTAAATTGGTTCGTGAGAAAAACCAGTACTTGTGCTCAGCTGGAGGCTTATTCCCTGCAGATGAAGCAAAGAAAGAATTCAAAATGAAAGTAGGTGAAGTTACCGTGGACACGGTACCGCACCTTGTTACATGTAAAGTGTGCCTAAAACGTATTTTTACGCAACTTGCATTAACTCAATCTAATTAATCAAATTTATAGGGTGTTCATCATGAATAACAAAACAATTGCCAAAAAAATGATTAACCAAGTTAAATCGGTTATCACTGACCCTCAAGCAAAAAGCTTGTTGGCTGCTTATCACGTAGAGACGTCATTTACCCACTTCTACGAAACACACAGCCACATTTACTTGGTTGGTAAAGACATTACTGCAGTCATGGCCAAACATTTTCCATACTTCACGTTTAAGACTCGTGATAACAAGAAAGCCCGTCACGGTATTGGCGATGGCTCAATGTCTGATTGCTTAAACAAGCTGCGCCGTGTGTATCGCTTAGAAATCAAAAAACCGATTAGCGAGAAGTTTATCGCTGAAGCTGGTGCACCGACTTTCACAAAAAGCCAATCTGTAAGTCCTGTTGCTTATTTGATTGATGAAGTTGTGCAACTGTCTTTGCACATTAAAGACTTAAACTGATGAATCATAAAATCAATAACTTACATTAGGTATGATTCAGTAAATTTACATTATAGTTCTAAACTCAATGAACTTTGAGTTTAGATAACCAATCCATTTATGACATAATAGTTGTAAATTTACTTATGTTTGAGTTTACCTATTCCAAATATCCAATAAGTAAATAAAACGGTGATTGCAAGTGATATAAAAATGACTATTGGGGATGGTACTTGCATTGGACTCAACCAAAATCCAAATAAAATACATGCAACAAATGCACTGCTACAAAGAAACAACTTAAAAAATACCACAAGTATTGAATCTGATTTTTTCGTAATATTCATTCAAACTTCCTCTTTGAGTTTACAACTATATTGTTAAAGTTTAGAACATTAATGTCATTTTTGAGACTTTAATGGTCAGTCACAGCGGCGTGAACGCTGGCCGTCCTTTCTGATCCGGCGCGATCCGCGCGACATCAGCCGTATCTGGGTCCTGGAACCGGAGGGACAGCATTACCTGGAAATTCCCTACCGTACCTTGTCGCATCCGGCTGTCACCCTCTGGGAACAACGGCAGGCGCTGGCGAAACTGCGGCAGCAAGGGCGCGAACAGGTGGATGAGTCGGCGCTGTTCCGCATGATCGGCCAGATGCGTGAGATTGTGACCAGCGCGCAGAAGGCCACACGCAAGGCGCGGCGTGACGCGGATCGCCGCCAGCACCTCAAGACATCAGCTCGGCCGGACAAGCCCGTTCCGCCGGATACGGATATTGCCGACCCGCAGGCAGACAACTTGCCACCCGCCAAACCGTTCGACCAGATTGAGGAGTGGTAGCCGTGGACGAATATCCCATCATCGACCTGTCCCACCTGCTGCCGGCGGCCCAGGGCTTGGCCCGTCTTCCGGCGGACGAGCGCATCCAGCGCCTTCGCGCCGACCGCTGGATCGGCTATCCGCGCGCAGTCGAGGCGCTGAACCGGCTGGAAGCCCTTTATGCGTGGCCAAACAAGCAACGCATGCCCAACCTGCTGCTGGTTGGCCCGACCAACAATGGCAAGTCGATGATCGTCGAGAAGTTCCGCCGCACCCACCCGGCCAGCTCCGACGCCGACCAGGAGCACATCCCGGTGTTGGTCGTGCAGATGCCGTCCGAGCCGTCCGTGATCCGCTTCTACGTCGCGCTGCTCGCCGCGATGGGCGCGCCGCTGCGCCCACGCCCACGGTTGCCGGAAATGGAGCAACTGGCTCTGGCACTGCTGCGCAAGGTCGGCGTGCGCATGCTGGTGATCGACGAGCTGCACAACGTGCTGGCCGGCAACAGCGTCAACCGCCGGGAATTCCTCAACCTGCTGCGCTTCCTCGGCAACGAACTGCGCATCCCGTTGGTTGGGGTAGGCACGCGCGACGCCTACCTAGCCATCCGCTCCGATGACCAGTTGGAAAATCGCTTCGAGCCGATGATGCTGCCGGTATGGGAGGCCAACGACGATTGCTGCTCACTGCTGGCCAGCTTCGCCGCTTCGCTCCCGCTGCGCCGGCCTTCCCCAATTGCCACGCTGGACATGGCTCGCTACCTGCTCACACGCAGCGAGGGCACCATAGGGGAACTGGCGCACTTGCTGATGGCGGCGGCCATCGTCGCCGTGGAGAGCGGCGAGGAAGCGATCAACCATCGCACACTCAGCATGGCCTGTCGACAACCTCTCGCGCAACCAAGACATCGCGGTCGGACTGCAAGTGATCTTGAAGCCACGGGCCCGTCCCACCCCGACATGGACCTCGATGCCCGAACGGACGTTAGATTTCGAGTTCTAGGCGTTCTGCGATGAAGGTTGGATCCCAGCCGGGATTGAAAGTGTCGACGTGGGTGAATCCGAGCCGCTCGTATAGGCCACGCAGGTTCGGGTGGCAGTCGAGCCGCAGCTTGGCGCACCCCTGCGTTCGCGCGGCATGGCGGCAAGCCTCGATCAGCGCGGAGCTGACACCCCGGCCCGCATGTGTCCGTCGCACCGCGAGCTTGTGCAGATATGCGGCCTCCCCCTTGAGGGCGTCGGGCCAGAACTCGGGATCCTCGGCCGACAAGGTGCAACAGCCGACGATGCCGTCGCTGCAACTCGCGACTAGGAGCTCGGATCTCAGGACGAAGGTCTCCGCGAATGTCCGGTCGATCCGCGCGACGTCCCAGGCGGGCGTTCCCTTGGCGGACATCCACGCCGCAGCGTCGTGCATCAGCCGCACAACCTCGTCGATATCACCCGAGCAGGCGACCCGAACGTTCGGAGGCTCCTCGCTGTCCATTCGCTCCCCTGGCGCGGTATGAACCGCCGCCTCATAGTGCAGTTTGATCCTGACGAGCCCAGCATGTCTGCGCCCACCTTCGCGGAACCTGACCAGGGTCCGCTAGCGGGCGGCCGGAAGGTGAATGCTAGGCATGATCTAACCCTCGGTCTCTGGCGTCGCGACTGCGAAATTTCGCGAGGGTTTCCGAGAAGGTGATTGCGCTTCGCAGATCTCCAGGCGCGTGGGTGCGGACGTAGTCAGCGCCATTGCCGATCGCGTGAAGTTCCGCCGCAAGGCTCGCTGGACCCAGATCCTTTACAGGAAGGCCAACGGTGGCGCCCAAGAAGGATTTCCGCGACACCGAGACCAATAGCGGAAGCCCCAACGCCGACTTCAGCTTTTGAAGGTTCGACAGCACGTGCAGCGATGTTTCCGGTGCGGGGCTCAAGAAAAATCCCATCCCCGGATCGAGGATGAGCCGGTCGGCAGCGACCCCGCTCCGTCGCAAGGCGGAAACCCGCGCCTCGAAGAACCGCACAATCTCGTCGAGCGCGTCTTCGGGTCGAAGGTGACCGGTGCGGGTGGCGATGCCATCCCGCTGCGCTGAGTGCATAACCACCAGCCTGCAGTCCGCCTCAGCAATATCGGGATAGAGCGCAGGGTCAGGAAATCCTTGGATATCGTTCAGGTAGCCCACGCCGCGCTTGAGCGCATAGCGCTGGGTTTCCGGTTGGAAGCTGTCGATTGAAACACGGTGCATCTGATCGGACAGGGCGTCTAAGAGCGGCGCAATACGTCTGATCTCATCGGCCGGCGATACAGGCCTCGCGTCCGGATGGCTGGCGGCCGGTCCGACATCCACGACGTCTGATCCGACTCGCAGCATTTCGATCGCCGCGGTGACAGCGCCGGCGGGGTCTAGCCGCCGGCTCTCATCGAAGAAGGAGTCCTCGGTGAGATTCAGAATGCCGAACACCGTCACCATGGCGTCGGCCTCCGCAGCGACTTCCACGATGGGGATCGGGCGAGCAAAAAGGCAGCAATTATGAGCCCCATACCTACAAAGCCCCACGCATCAAGCTTTTGCCCATGAAGCAACCAGGCAATGGCTGTAATTATGACGACGCCGAGTCCCGACCAGACTGCATAAGCAACACCGACAGGGATGGATTTCAGAACCAGAGAAAGAAAATAAAATGCGATGCCATAACCGATTATGACAACGGCGGAAGGGGCAAGCTTAGTAAAGCCCTCGCTAGATTTTAATGCGGATGTTGCGATTACTTCGCCAACTATTGCGATAACAAGAAAAAGCCAGCCTTTCATGATATATCTCCCAATTTGTGTAGGGCTTATTATGCACGCTTAAAAATAATAAAAGCAGACTTGACCTGATAGTTTGGCTGTGAGCAATTATGTGCTTAGTGCATCTAACGTTTGACATGAGGGGCGGCCAAGGGCGCCAGCCCTTGGACGTCCCCCTCGATGGAAGGGTTAGGCATCACTGCGTGTTCGCTCGAATGCCTGGCGTGTTTGAACCATGTACACGGCTGGACCATCTGGGGTGGTTACGGTACCTTGCCTCTCAAACCCCGCTTTCTCGTAGCATCGGATCGCTCGCAAGTTGCTCGGCGACGGGTCCGTTTGGATCTTGGTGACCTCGGGATCATTGAACAGCAACTCAACCAGAGCTCGAACCAGCTTGGTTCCCAAGCCTTTGCCCAGTTGTGATGCATTCGCCAGTGACTGGTCTATTCCGCGTACTCCTGGATCGGTTTCTTCTTCCCACCATCCGTCCCCGCTTCCAAGAGCAACGTACGACTGGGCATACCCAATCGGCTCTCCATTCAGCATTGCAATGTATGGAGTGACGGACTCTTGCGCTAAAACGCTTGGCAAGTACTGTTCCTGTACGTCAGCAAGTGTCGGGCGTGCTTCTTCTCCGCCCCACCACTCGACGATATGAGATCGATTTAGCCACTCATAGAGCATCGCAAGGTCATGCTCAGTCATGAGGCGCAGTGTGACGGAATCGTTGCTGTTGGTCACGATGCTGTACTTTGTGATGCCTAACGCCGCCATAAACGGCGACAGGGTGGCGCGCCTATTGCGCATAAAATGGCGAAGCCATGCGCAACAGGCGCGGAATCTCTGGCGTCCGGTTTGATGGCTTTGTTATGCAAAGGACTAGTCTTCAATGACGTGTAAACCACGGCGCTTTAAGTCCTCCAACGAATCCAACATTCCCCTTATTAATTCAACAGGATGCCCCTCCCAGTCTTCAACAACGCCAACAATTCTCAAGGGTTCGCAGGTTCTATAGGACTGTGTTGGATTACCGGGAAATCTTTTGTTCGTAAGATTCGGATCGTCTTCGAACGGTCCTGTTGGCTCAACTATGTATATGTAGCCGCGACCCTCGAGGCCAGACAGTGACATAGCAAGTTCAGCTCCCCAAACTGCTGGCTCCATCAAGGCTGAAAAGTAGATGTGCTTAAGAATACGACCGTCCTCGAAATGAGAGATGAACCCTGTGGTTAGCAAGTCACCAATCGCCAAATTGGCTTTGGTTCCATGATAGAACGGTCCTTGCACCTGCTTGTAATTATCATGAGAGATGGGAATCCAATCTTTTACCATTTTAAGACCCTTAATTGTTGGGATTTGGCTGCATAACTTTGTTTTAGGGCGACTGCCCTGCTGCGTAACATCGTTGCTGCTCCATAACATCAAACATCGACCCACGGCGTAACGCGCTTGCTGCTTGGATGCCCGAGGCATAGACTGTACAAAAAAACAGTCATAACAAGCCATGAAAACCGCCACTGCGCCGTTACCACCGCTGCGTTCGGTCAAGGTTCTGGACCAGTTGCGTGAGCGCATACGCTACTTGCATTACAGCTTACCAACCGAACAGGCTTATGTCCACTGGGTTCGTGCCTTCATCCGTTTCCACGGTGTGCGTCACCCGGCAACCTTGGGCAGCAGCGAAGTCGAGGCATTTCTGTCCTGGCTGGCGAACGAGCGCAAGGTTTCGGTCTCCACGCATCGTCAGGCATTGGCGGCCTTGCTGTTCTTCTACGGCAAGGTGCTGTGCACGGATCTGCCCTGGCTTCAGGAGATCGGAAGACCTCGGCCGTCGCGGCGCTTGCCGGTGGTGCTGACCCCGGATGAAGTGGTTCGCATCCTCGGTTTTCTGGAAGGCGAGCATCGTTTGTTCGCCCAGCTTCTGTATGGAACGGGCATGCGGATCAGTGAGGGTTTGCAACTGCGGGTCAAGGATCTGGATTTCGATCACGGCACGATCATCGTGCGGGAGGGCAAGGGCTCCAAGGATCGGGCCTTGATGTTACCCGAGAGCTTGGCACCCAGCCTGCGCGAGCAGCTGTCGCGTGCACGGGCATGGTGGCTGAAGGACCAGGCCGAGGGCCGCAGCGGCGTTGCGCTTCCCGACGCCCTTGAGCGGAAGTATCCGCGCGCCGGGCATTCCTGGCCGTGGTTCTGGGTTTTTGCGCAGCACACGCATTCGACCGATCCACGGAGCGGTGTCGTGCGTCGCCATCACATGTATGACCAGACCTTTCAGCGCGCCTTCAAACGTGCCGTAGAACAAGCAGGCATCACGAAGCCCGCCACACCGCACACCCTCCGCCACTCGTTCGCGACGGCCTTGCTCCGCAGCGGTTACGACATTCGAACCGTGCAGGATCTGCTCGGCCATTCCGACGTCTCTACGACGATGATTTACACGCATGTGCTGAAAGTTGGCGGTGCCGGAGTGCGCTCACCGCTTGATGCGCTGCCGCCCCTCACTAGTGAGAGGTAGGGCAGCGCAAGTCAATCCTGGCGGATTCACTACCCCTGCGCGAAGGCCATCGGTGCCGCATCGAACGGCCGGTTGCGGAAAGTCCTCCCTGCGTCCGCTGATGGCCGGCAGCAGCCCGTCGTTGCCTGATGTCTTTGCACATTAAAGACTTAAACTGATGAATCATAAAATCAATAACTTACATTAGGTATGATTCAGTAAATTTACATTATAGTTCTAAACTCAATGAACTTTGAGTTTAGATAACCAATCCATTTATGACATAATAGTTGTAAATTTACTTATGTTTGAGTTTACCTATTCCAAATATCCAATAAGTAAATAAAACGGTGATTGCAAGTGATATAAAAATGACTATTGGGGATGGTACTTGCATTGGACTCAACCAAAATCCAAATAAAATACATGCAACAAATGCACTGCTACAAAGAAACAACTTAAAAAATACCACAAGTATTGAATCTGATTTTTTCGTAATATTCATTCAAACTTCCTCTTTGAGTTTACAACTATATTGTTAAAGTTTAGAACATTAATGTCATTTTTGAGACTTTAATGGTCAGTCACAGCAACAAGAAACAGCGCCGATCGCACGATCTGACGTTCAAAACAGTTTCCAGGATCTTTTCAATTGATTTGAGGCTTATATGAATATGCATACGACTCAAAAGAGTGAGAGAGACAAAATGACAAAACGCTGTTCTGTTGATGTGAAGTCACCCTGGTTCTTCATAGAGAACCAAATCCCAAACAAAGATGGCACGGCGTTTATTGTGTGGGATGAATTCTTAGACCATGAAATTAAACCTATCCGCTGGAGCGATAAGATCCGTGACTATGCTTCAGGTGAAGTCGAATGGAGTGGAAGCTTCTTATTTTGGCGATATGATGATGGTACACCAGCTGAATCACCAAGAAGCTATCAGCAATCTTAATTTCTTATATTTCCGAGGGTGTAGCCAATTGATTTTGAGATTTGATCAATCTCTTTAAGGCAAAGGTTTGATTCCTTGAATGCCAGTTCGAGTCTGACCATCCCCGTCATTGCCAACAAATTCCCTCAAATGAATCAATTGAAGACAATCATACCAGCCTCACTAAAATAGTTACGGCTTTGACGTTCTGACTTAGGTTCCCAATCTCTATTTTTCAGATTACATGATCCAGCAGCAATTTTAGCCTTGCCAAACTTACTTTGAATGTTTTGAAACGCCGTCATTAACGCTTGCTCTTTTTCAAGCTGCTCTACGTCAGTTAGTAGGCCGATCGTGCGATGTTCTTCTTTTATCAATTCACACAACATCACGCCACATTTCTTAAACTCTATCCCCTCTTTGTACAATTTATCAATCAGTGATGTGGCAGCTTTAACCAGTTGCATCAAATTGTTTGTAGGTTGGGTAAACGTGTATGTTAACGACTTGCTGTAATACGGTTTTGACTGGTCAAATGGGTTGGATTGCAAGAAAACAATCAGAGATCCGCAAAGCTGGTGTTCATCAACAAGCCGATTGAATGCATTATGGGTATATTTGCTGACGGCTTCTTGAAGAATTGAGAGCTCAGTAATTTTCTGGCCGAAAGATTTGCTCGAGACAATCTGTTGTTTCGCCTTAGGTGAACTTTCAAATTCAAAGCATGACTGGCCAAGCAATTCTAAAATCGTACTTTGCATATTCACATTGAAGAGTTCACGCATTCGATTCGGGTTGGATGTTGCAAGATCCAGCACACTTAAAATCCCCATGTCATTAAGCTTTTTAGCGTACTTTCGCCCAACACCCCATATTTCATCAACTGGCATGGTTTGATAGTAGCTTTCGACATCTACCAGGCTCATTGTCACTAAATTACAGATTCCATTTAATTCTGGATTCTTTTTGGCAAGGTTGTTGGCCATTTTACTTTCAGTCAGTGTTCTACCAACACCTACGCACGTTGTTAAGCCAATAAGCTTATATACTTGATGCCGAATCTCCCGTGCCATTTCAGTAGCATCAAAGTTTTTAGTAAATTGAGTAAATTCTATAAAGCCTTCATCAATGCTGTAAATGCTGTAACAGCTTGGATCTACAAAACCAGATAATATTCCATGAAAACGGCGTGACATTTCGCCATACAGCGCAAAATTGCTCGATAGCACATGAACGTTATGTTTATTGATGATGTCTTGGACCTTAAAGAGTGGCGCACCCATCGGGATTTTTAAGAGTTTAGCTTCAGCGCTTCTCGCAATGATTGTTCCGTCATTAGAGCTTAAGACAACGCATGGTTTACCCTTTAACTTAGGGTTCCAAAATGCTTCCATCGAACAATATGCCGAATTTATATCAACATGAATAAATACCCGGTTTGTCATTTTCGTGCGTCTTTAATGATGTAAGTCACTACGCCCCACACAATCAATTCCTGTTCAGGTTTTAGAAAAATATGTGAGTGCTCTTGGTTTTCTGCTTTAAGCCAAACTGGAGGGATAGATTTTGCATCTGGACCAAAAATTTCATTAATTTCACCAGCTGACATTTGCTTGGTGATCATCAACCGCTTAACGGTAAAGTCTGTTTCTAGCTGAGCAACAATAATATCTAGATGCTTGGCGTCTAAGCTTCTATCGATTATGAGCTTATCGTTAATATCTATACCAGCATTTAGCATGGAACGAGAGCCTACTTTACCAATAAACGTAGAGTACTCATTGGTGATCAGCATTTCGTTGAGATCGACCGACTTTTCAATAAAATCTTGTGCTGGTGATGCAAATCCAGCTGATAATAATTCAGCTGCAATAGGAATTTGTAAAAGCGAGTTAGATTTGACGTGCTCGAGGTCAAGAATATCGCTTATCTTTTTATTTGCACCGCTAAATGCGATAACTTTCGTTTCAGGTTTTCCTGACGTTGAACTGCAAGTAGACATGAAAAAAACCTTACTATGATTTGAGCCCCATTGTATTGAGAGCTGTATGTTTGTTCAAATATTTCTTAAAAGTTACCAATACACAATGGGTTATCCTTGGAGTTAGAATAAAGATCGTCTATCTTATGAATAATAAAATTTACACGTAATATGTCAGAGATGATGCCAATTATTCATTAGACTTCCTTCATAAATCATTTTTCAATCAATTTAATTGTTTATCTTTCACCCAATCTAAATTGTATATGCCAGCAAGTAAATTAAACCGCAGGTTTAATCTTTTACGACGATTTCTATATACACAAGATAAAATCTTAAAACATTTCATCCTTCCAAATACATGCTCTACTTGAATTCGTCTACGACCAATCTCTCTATTTAACTTTTTTAATTCAGAATCTAGTTTTTCAGTTTTCTTTGCTTTAGATGGCATGAGGCATCCAAAACCCAATTTCTTTATCCCTAAATACCCCTTATCAACGATAAAAAAGGGCTTAAATTTTAATTTCCTCATGCTTTTTTTAAATATTTTAAAATCATGCATGCTTCCATGACTTCCACATACACTCAGTATTTCACCTGTTATATAGTGCATAGATAGCTGAAATTTAAAGGTATGTCGCTTTTTTTTACCGCTATACCATTTCTTCTGTTTTTTTTGGACGTTGAACTAATATTTCAGTGGCATCAATCACAACAACTTCCCAATCCACTTCATCTCGATTAGGAAGTTGTTTTGGCAAGTTGAATTTTCCAGAACGGATTAAGGTATCTTCAATAACACGTGTGATACGAATTGCACTCGTTTCAGATACACCGTAACTCATACCAAGATGGAAAAATGTTCGATATTCTCTCCAATATTCTATACATAAGAGCAAACGATCTTCCAACGGTAATTTATGCGGTCGTCCTTTACCAATATGACCAGGTAAATGCTTATTTAGCTCGGCCAACATGAGGTTAAATGTAGCCCAACTAACACCGGTAAGCCTACGAAACTTAACGTCTGATAATTTTTGAATATCTTTGAATTTCATCCAAGGATTATCCCTTGAATTAAATAATTTTGCTGATTAATTTAAGATCAAATAAATTGTACGTTTTTTGACAAGGTGAATTAGATAAGATTAAAGCTCACCAACAAAGTTTAATTAATAAAACGAATGAGTTATCTCAACTAAAAGCCAAATTAGATGAGTCTCTAATTGCTATTGAAAAAATTCAATCTGTTTTAGCTAATGATGAAAATGGTAGTTCTATTTATTCTCGTATATTAGAAGTAACCAATGAAGATAATCTAGATATTTTGGAAGTTGAGTCCGAAAAAATTCACACAGCTTATAGTCAATTATTTGATCGAAATGGTGAGGATACTTCTAAAGTTGATCGAGTAAATTATGTAATTGATAAAATTTTAGATCAATATGACAAATTGTTTGATGAACTAAATGATAATGGTGAAACGAAAGTTAAAGAATACGAAAGAAAAATTAATGAGTTAGTTGCATACTATGACGATTTATTTATTTCTGATGATCCTGATAATAAAAGTAAAAATGAGCAGATAAATTTTCAGTTATCGAGAGTCCAAAATTTTTATGACAAAATTTATGGTAATGAAGAAAAAAACATTACTGCATTAAGTGAAGATTTGGATAAAAGGTTAGAAAATTTAAAAAATGTTGAGGAGCGAGCAAAATCAGTTATTGGATTATCAAGTGAAGCAGGGCTTGCAGGTGGTTTTGTTGTAAAAGGACAAGAAGCCAAAAAAGGACAATTCATCAGTATTATTGTATTTGTATTAGTTGTATTAGCAATTTTTGGATTTAATTTTTATTTGTTTGATAAATCAGATTTTTTGAATATGAAGTGGGATACATTCTTATTCAAATTATTGATCAACGCACCTTTGATTTGGATTGCAACAATTGCGAATATAAATTTAAATCGTTTTTCTAAATTAGAGCAAGAATATTCTCATAAAGAAGCATTGGCTAAATCTTATGAACGGTACAAAACAGAAATTCAAGAGCTTGAAAAGTTAGGAGTTACTGGTTCAGAGGAGCTTAAATTAAAACTTTTAGAAATCAATCTTGAAGCATTTAAAGTTAACCCTGCGGAACATTCTGATAAAGCTAAGCCTGATTTCTCTATATGGGATTTGATTCAGAAGAAAAAAGATGAGAAACTTAGTGAGTAATTGAAGCTCAGGTACATTTTTCTCAATGTATTGGGTAAGCAGAAGTAGAATTCAGTTATTCTGAAATTTACAATTCAAACTGTTAAACTATTTACTTACCAAGATTTTATCCGAATAACTTGTATGTATCAGAACTTACAACATAGCTTTGAAAATAGCGTAATTCTCGTTGTAGAAGATGATTATGATATTGGTGACATTCTTGAAAAATACATAAAAAATGAAAACATGAAGGTCATCCGTGCATTGGATGGACAACAAGCTTTAGAGTGCTTAAAAGCCAACTCTATAGACCTGATTCTCCTTGATATTAAATTACCCAAACTAAATGGCTGGGAAATTCTACAAATCATCCGTCAAACAAGTCATTTACCTGTCATTATGCTGACTGCCTTAGATGATCAAGTGAATAAGATCATGGGGCTAAAAATGGGTGCTGATGATTTTATTATTAAACCATTTAACCCAAATGAAGTGATTGCGCGAATACAAGCCGTACTTAGACGAAGTACAAGCCAAAATACGGAAATAACTAATATTATTCGTTATAAAAATATTGAAATTAATCCAGATCATCATCAAGTTTACATTTCAAATGGTCAAAGAAATCAGCTGCTCAACCTTACGTTAACTGAGTATAAGATACTGGTTTTGATGGCAAAAACACCAAATAAAGTCTTTACACGCAATGAATTGATCCAAAACTGTATGCCTGAAAGTGATGCTTTAGATCGCACTGTAGATAGCCATATCAGCAAATTACGCAAAAAACTTGAAGAAAATTATGTAAATGGTTTATTAATCAATGTCCGTGGCGTGGGGTATCGCTTAGATCAAAATCATGAAATTTAACTTTTTTAAAAATTCAGTTGGAATTAACTTCCAGTTTATTATCATGATGAGCCTACTCAATTTAGGCATTACGCTGTTATCTTTCATGATTGGCTATTTTGTTTATAGCTGGGCGATAAAAATAGGTTTTCTAAATACGCAAGTTATTAATTCAAATGAATTTTCAGTTACCTCTGTTGACTTTATCTGGCTGTTTTTAGTGCTATTAACAGGCTTTTTTCTTTCTACTATCCTCGCCTTTAAATATGGAAAACGCTATACACAGCCAATTAGTGATTTAGCAGATGTTATTCAACAAATTCAACAAGGTAATTTAGCACTCAGAATTAAACAGCCACATCATGATATTCCACATGAAATCAAGTCCCTTATTGAGAACTTCAATGAAATGTCAAACCAACTTGAAGTATCAGTTAAGAATTCAACTGTTTGGAATGCTGCAATTGCACATGAATTACGAACACCTGTGACAATATTACAAGGTCGCTTGCAAGGTATTGTCGATGGTATATTTATTGCCGATCAAGCTTTACACCTAAGCTTATTGAACCAAGTCGAAGGCTTATCTTACCTTGTGGAAGATTTACGGACACTGACACTTATTGAAAATAAACAATTACGTTTAGAACTAGAAAAGACCAATTTAAAAGATAGTATTGAAAAATGTCTGCAGATGTTTAATGAACGGTTTCAGGTTAAAGGTTTAACTATTATTTTAAATTTGACGGATAAATTGGTTTGCGTTGATATAAGAAGGATGGAACAAGTCTTTATTGCATTATTTTCTAATTTTCTAAGATATTCGAATGCTGGACAAATCAATATTACAACGATGGCCACAGCAGAACATTGGCTATTAATGTTTGAAGATGAAGGTCCTGGTATTGATGAATCGCATCTTGCACATCTGTTCAAGCCATTCTATCGTCTGGAAGACTCTAGATCACGTCTAGATGGCGGTACTGGATTAGGCTTGGCAGTGATTGATGCAATTATTGAAGCACACCAAGGTCATATTTATTATTCTAAATCCAAAAACTTAGGTGGCAGCTGTTTTACTATTCAACTAAATCGTATAAATCGTAAGACATCAACTCATTTATAATGTGTTAAGTTCAGATCAATACGGCTTCATTTAAACCATAAATTTAAGATAAATTGATGTCTGAACTTAACCATTCTGTTTGATGATCCTCAAATAAATTTCATTACAATGAATTCTCATCTCGATATTTCGCTAGCATAAAAAATACCACAATGGAGAGTATGCCGATGATAATCCCTGCTGTTAATAATAAATTAACATGAGCTGAACTGAAGGCAATTTTACCTGCGTTAATCAATGCTGTACCTTGTTCAACGGGTAACTGGCTCGCCACTAAATAGGTATCACCAATCGATAGTCTGGCTTTTTCTGCTAAAACAGCAGTTAAATCTGACGGCACTTGAAGATGACTGCCAAATATATAGGCCATGAAAACACCAAATAAAGTAATACCTAGTCCTGTACCCAGTTCATAACCTGTACTTTCAAGTGAACCTGCCGCACCGCCCTTTTCTGCAGGTACTGAGCCCATGATCGCAATGGATGAAGCTGTTAAACCGATACTTAGAGTGAGTCCAATTGAAGCTAAAATAAAGGGAACAATAATTCCCGGATGATGAAAATCTGAATAACTCAAACTGATCAACGCAATTGCTGCCAATATTAATGAAAATGTTGCAACTAGACGCAGTCCGAATTTATTAGATAAAAATCCAGCAATAGGCCCACCAATAGCAGCAGCAACCATAATCGGAACCATAAAAAGACCAGCTTGTAGTGGTGTTAAACGAATGACATATTGCAGCTCCATCGCTAAGGTTAATTCCACACCTGCCAAAGCGCCTGCAGCAACCATTGCCATAATAATGCCTGCTAAAATAGCAGGGCGTGAAAATAGTGAAAGATCTAGCATCGGTTGAGGAGAATTCAGCTGTTTGCGTACAAATATGGTTAATAATCCAATAGAAAAAATGACTAAAGGAAGGACAATTAACAACGACTGTTTACCGCCTAAGCCTGCTTTGAGCGCATATACAAATGAAACCAAACCGAAAATTAGCAATAGCGCCTGACCAAATGCCCAATGTCCAGAGGTTATAGCTTCATTTTTGGATAATAAGAAATAGCACATTGGGGCGACAACTAACATGATTGGGACATTAATGAGGAAAACTGAACCCCACCAGAAATATTCTAACAATCCACCACCAATGAGCGGTCCAATGGCGGCACCGGCTGATCCGATTGTGCCCCAAATACCCAGCGCAATGGCACGTTCGCGACTGTCTTCGAAGGTTCTGCGAATAATACCCAATACACAGGGCATAATCATGGCACCGCCTAATGCTAATAAAGCACGTGCGGCAATCAGCATAGAAGCCGTTTGGGAAAATGCCGCAAGGACTGAGGCAATTCCAAATATAACCAAGCCAATCAGCAGAATCTTACGATTGCCGACACGATCAGCCAAAGTTCCCATCGGAACTAAAAGTCCAGCCATAAGTAATGGATAAATATCAATAATCCATAAGACTTGGTTGCTTGAGGCACTCAATGATTGGGTTAATGATGGAACCGCAACATGCAGTACAGTCATATCAATCACAATCGGCAGAAATGCAAGCACGACAGCGAGCAATATCCACCAGCGTTTCGGATCAAGATTCGTAGCTTTCATGATCAAACCTATATTGATGGTTTATTAAATCAATTCTGAAATAAAGATGTAAATGAAAGATTTGTTGTGGGCTAAACTCGTTAACCCACAGCTTTTATATTTAGCTTTTATTCTCAGTTTTGATGCTTAATGTGCCGCTTTACGTTTCGAGAATTTCTCAACCATGCTCATGACGACAATAAAGAAAATCGGTACAAAAATAACAGCTAGAATTGTTGCGCTGATCATGCCGCCAAAGACGCCTGTACCAATCGCTTTTTGAGTTTCAGAACTAGCGCCACTGGCAATGACTAAAGGAATAACGCCACAGGTAAATGCCAAAGATGTCATTAGGATTGGACGTAAGCGCAATTTAGCGGCTGCAACGGTTGCCTCCACTAAACCCATTCCTTCTTCTCTTAATGCTTTTGCAAACTCAACAATCAAAATGGCATTCTTTGCAGATAGACCAATAATCGTGATCATGCCGACCTTAAAGAAAATATCATTTGGCATACCACGTAACATTACTGCTAAAAAGGCGCCAATCAACCCTAGAGGGACAACTAGCATCACAGAGAATGGAATTGACCAGCTTTCATAAAGTGCTGCCAAGACAAGGAAAACGACTAACATCGACAACAGTAATAAAAACAAGGTTTGTGATTCCGACTGTTTTTCTTCTAGAGAAATCCCAGTCCACTCATAACCCACACCTTTCGGAAGCTGTTTAATCAAATTTTCCATCTCAGTCATGGCTTGTCCTGAAGATACACCTGCTGCTGGACTGCCAGAAATACTCAATGATGGACGACCGTTGTAACGATTGTATTGTTGTGGTGAATGTTGCCAAATGGGTGTAATTATTTCAGACATTGAAACCAATTTACCGCTTTGACTGTTCACTTTAATCTGAAGAATATCTTCAATACTCATGCGTGATTTGGAATCAAGCTGCACTATGACTTGCTGCATGCGGTCTTGATTTGGAAAGTCATTGATGTACATCGAACCCATTGAGGTTGAAATAATATCGGTCACATCACTGAAATTAACACCTAATGCCTGCAATTTATCTCTATCAATTTTAAGCTGTACAGAACTGCCATCTGGCAAACCTTCAGGATAGACCTCCGCCACGATTTTACTTTGTGCTGCTAATGCTAAAAGCTGATCTTGCGCTTCTCTTAAAGCAGGCATGCCAATATTGCCACGATCTAATAATCTCAGTGAAAAACCAGATGAGTTACCTAATTCATCAATGGCTGGTGGTAACACAGACATGGTTTGACCTTCTGAACTTTCAGCCATCGCTATATTTGCATTATTCACGACTTCTTGTGCCGTAATAGTACGCTCTTCGAATGGCAATAGATTAGTAAAATACATCGCTGTATTCTGACCAGAACCACTAAAACCAAAACCTAAGACTGCCATATTGTCTTTAATACCCGTTTCTTGGTCTAAATGATTTTGAAACTCAGCAACGACTTTACGGGTACGTTCTTGAGTTGCATCCGCAGGAAGCTGAATTGAAGTCATAAACCACCCCTGATCTTCTTCTGGCATAAACGCAGTCGGAACGTGTTTAAAACTAAAAATCAGCACAATGACAATGCCTAAGAAACATAACATTGCGAGGGTTTTATGTTTAATTACTTTAAATAAACTACGTTCGTAGCGATTGTTCAGCTTCTCAAAACTGCGATCAAACCATGCAAAAACACCTTTTTTCTGATGGTCTTGATCAATCGGTTTTAACATTGTTGCACATAACGCAGGGGTTAATGTCAATGCAAGGAAAGCTGAGAATAAAATGGAAACTGACATGGTAATGGTGAATTGGCGATAGATAATCCCCACCGAGCCTGACGCCAATGCCATCGGCAAGAATACAGCGGCTAACACTAAGGTAATACCAATAATCGGATTGGTAATTTCCTTCATGGCTTTAGATGTGGCTTCAACTGGAGATAAACTTTCTGTCGCCATAATTCGTTCAACATTCTCAATGACCACAATCGCATCATCGACAATAATCCCAATCGCAAGCACCATGCCGAACATGGTCAGCACATTAATCGAAAAACCTGCAAGTAGCATGACTGAAAATGTGCCAAGCAATGCAATCGGTGCAACGATCGCTGGAATTAAGGTGTATCGAACATTATGTAAGAAAATAAACATGACAATAAAAACTAAAGCCATAGCTTCAAGCAATGTCATGATTACTTTTTCAATCGAAACTTTTACAAAAGGTGCAGTGTCGTAAGGTATAGAGAATTTCATACCATCAGGCAATGCTAGACTTAATTGTTCAATTTTTGCTTTTACACCCTCTGCAGTCTTAACAGCATTGGCACCAGGACTCATTTGTATCGCCACAGCTGTAGAGGCTTTACCATTTTCTAAAATCGCAAAGTTATACATTTGCGCACCAATTTCGACACGAGCAACATCCGATAATCGAACAATGGCACCATTTTGTTGAGCACGTAAACTAATGTTCTTGAATTGCTCTACAGTTTCTAATTGACCTTGAGCAGTCAAAGGAATGGTGATTTGTTGCCCCTTCAACGCAGGAACATCACCAATACGACCCGGTGATATCGGCAAGTTTTGGTTTTGGATGGCTGTATTCACATCTTGAATACTCAATCCATAAGAGACCAAGCGGTCTGGATCGACCCAAATTCGCATGGCTTTCTCAGCACCAAAGTTTTGGACTTTACCAACACCTTCGACCCGTTTTAATTCTTCAATTACATAGCGAGTCATATAGTCACTGACATCAATTTCACTATATTTGCCATTTGGTGAACTCAACCCCACCATCATTAAAAAACCAGATGATGCAGCATCAACCATCAGCCCCTGTTGTCGAACTGTTTGGGGTAGGCGCGACTCAATGGCTTTAATTTTGTTTTGTACATCAACTTGTGCCAGTTCTACATCTGTGCCTGGTTTAAAGGTTGCGGTGATTGTTGCTTCTCCAGAACTATCCGAACTTGAACTGTAATACAGTAAGTTCTTGACACCTGACATTTCCCGCTCAATCAATGTCACAACACTATCATTCAGTGTCTTTGGGGTAGCACCTGGATAGATTGCAGTAATACTGATCTGTGGTGGCGCAACACTCGGAAATCTTGCAATAGGTAACTTGGGAATACTGAGTACACCTAACAAAATAATAAATAAAGCGATCACCCATGCAAAAACAGGACGCTTAATGAAAAATTGAGACATTATTTCTTGCCTCCACTTTCCTGAGTATTTGTAGGTTGCCACTGCTTAATTTTTAGTTTTTGCTCAGGCTGTATACGATCAGCGCCTTCAACAATAACTTTTTCGCCTGCTTGTAATCCTTGTGTTACTACATAGCTATTTTGATAACGTTGACCAAGCTGAATAGGCTTGCTTTGCGCTAAACCTTTTTGATTAACAATCGTAACATTGGCTTTACCATTAATATCATGTTGAATCGCTTGTTCAGGTACTAACAGCGCATTTTCAACTTGAGCTCGGCTCATATTGACTCGAACATACATGCCTGGCAAAAGTTTTTGATTTTGATTATTGACTAGAATACGAATCGTGACATCACCCGTGTCAGGATCAACTTTAGTATCTGAAAATAGGATTTCACCTGTGACATTATAAGGTTTACCCTGACTATTCAGGATTTCAACCGTATGTTTGATGTTTGACACGTCACCTTGCTGCAAAGCTTCCTGTAGCTTTTCATAATCACTAATTGATTGCTTTACATCGACGTAGACTTTATTAATCTGTTGTATTACGGCCATCGCATTGCTATCGCCTTGACCAACCAATGCACCTTCAGTCACTAAGATTTCACCAATCGTTCCTGAGATGGGTGCTGTGACAGTGGCATATTTAAGATTGAGCTGCTGTCTACTTAACATAGCTTGCATTTGCGCCACATCGGCTTTTGCTTTTTTATAATCTGCTTCCGTATTGTTGTATTCCTGCTGACTAACCGCATTTACTTTTACCAATTCAGTGTAGCGTTTTAACAGCACCTGCAAACGTGTCACCTCAGCTTGTGCACGGTTTAAAGTAGCTTGATTGCTTTTTACATCTGCCTGAAAGATTTCAGAATTTAATTTAAAAAGTGGTTGACCTGCTTGCACATAAGAGCCTTGTTTAAAAAGCACTTTATCAACAATTCCACCTACTTGCGGACGAATTTCAGCAATCCGGTAAGCTGTAACACGGCCGGGAAGATTTTCAATTACATTCATAGATTGCGGTAATACAGTGATGGTACTGACCACCACCGGCGGCATTTCTGCTGCGGACTGTTCAGCATCTTTGGATTGTGTACAGCCGATCAAAAGTACAGTTGTAATAAGTATTGAACTTATTAAATGATGACATGTTTGCATGTTTTTTCAGAGAGAGTTTTAGATGCTACTATTTTGAAATAGCAGTGTTTATGAATTGCTAATGTTATGTGGAGATTGTGTGGTGAAAACTGTTAAATGGGAAGTAATTTTAATTTGGCTGAAACTATTATTAATAATAAACACTTGATTTTGTTAAGCTAAATTATTGTTTTATAACAACTTTATTAATATTGGTTGATTGAGAAACCTGTTGGAAGTTTTAGATATATTTCATACTATTCTTTATATGAGTTATCTATTTAAAAAGAAGTAATAAAGAAGCTAATGGATCATTTTGAAGTAGAAGTTTTAAAACAAGCTGCTTCGTAATTCTTCAATAAATACGAAGCATATTTTAGTAAATTTAATTCTCTATTTATAATTTTTTCTTTTTTATTAATATTTTGAAAATTTTATTAAAACTTGCAACCCAATCAGCTTGGTCAGTATGCATGTGCTTCATGGCTCTTTTTTGATTGAAGTTAGTCTTGCAAATATCGAACCATTTTTTTGTTCCTTTTTTCCCCTCAATTGCTTCACAAATCATGGTTATATTTTTTTCATTAAGCATCTCTTTGGTAATAAATAGAAAAAAACAAAATGCTTCATTATTTTTGTTATTTTTCTTAATATCAATAAGGTAAAGATGATCATGAAATTCGGCTAACTCTAACTTTAAAAACAAAAGTAATCTTCCAACGTCATCGTTAATCCAAGTATTATGAATAGGGAATTTAACGATGGGCTTTATCTGTAAAAGGGCTTTGTTGCATAAATACATAACCAACTGATTTTGTTCATTTAATTTTTAGGTTGAAATTCATACAAACCTATTTAAATCAGAAGCTTACAAAATCTTTATGCAACAAAGCCCTGTAAAAGTGAAAAGGTGTCTGAAAGATTTCCACTTTGATCAATGCAAGATACTTTAGTTAATTTAGTAGAATCTTTTTTAGCTTCAATGTTTTTTAAACTACTAAATATAAGAGCAAGATCATCTACATCTAGTTTATTCGGTTTTTTTTCTGAATTTTCAGATTTTGTAGGTTTATTCTTTCTATTGCCATAACGGTTGCCTGATGATTCTTCATCTTTATTTTCATTTTTTTCTTTACTTTCAATATATTGTATATTTGATTCAGTTTCAATTACTTCTTCAATAATCTCAATATCGAAGTCAGTAAAATCTACTGAAATATCAGTCTGTTTTTTATTTTCACCTCTGTTGTGAGATGGGTCTTCTTGGGTGTTGATACGAGTGTTATTGCGTTTTTTTTTGTTTCGACCTTGTCTATGAACTTTATCTTTATCAATGGTTTCTATCTGTTCCTCTGATTCTGTTACAGGTGCATAAGCTACTATAGGAAAATCAGCAATAGGAGAAACTTTAGATACGTGTGTAATTAAAAATCGTTTTCCATTTTCAAGCCAAATACCTTCGGCAGTTAAGCTCATTGTTGTTGAATGCGGAGGAATTACACTAGGAAATCTAGATGGATATGGCTTTCCAGTTTTATCGAGTTTTATGTCATTTAACGAATTTCGTATATTTAGCACTTTTTCTTGGGTGTTTTTGTTTAGTGCTAGATTTGCCAAAAATGTGATCGCTTCTTTTCCTATGGTTTTAACCATATTTTTTTTCAGTACAACAGATATTTTTTCAACATTTTCAACATTTTCAACATTTTCAACATTTTGAATTTCATATTTTTCTAAAAATAAATCAACTATATGTGAAATACTGTAATTTTCATTGATGATATGGCCTCTAATGTCCTTTCTTGCAGGGATATAAAAAGCATGGAGTGAATGAATACAACTTGTAAGTACTTCGATATTATCATTTGATTTTAAAATACAATATTTACTCATTAAAAATGGGTAATATCTAAAAGGCACATTTGCACTGTATTCATTTTTAGGAATGAATATTTTTTCATTATATAAGTAGTATTCGTCTGAATCAGGAATCTTAGCATCAAATCTAATGATCTTTGGTTCGTTAATGGAAAAATCAAACTCAAAATTAACTGTTCTCAGACAGTTATTAAAAGAGAATTTTCTTCCCTCTATTCGTGTTTGGCCTTTCCATATTGTGCCAATTTGTACTGTATCCAAATCTCGAAAAGTGACATCATATTTGTTGTAAGAATTTTCAGATACATTTAAACGATTAGGGTTTGCCGCATCAAGCTCAACAAGTAGAACTTCAATTAATATATTGTCAGATTCAGAACTCGAATTTAACTTTAAACAACTATATAGGTAGACAACTCGTTCGATTTCATCATCAGGAAATGAGTCAATAGAGGTCATATCAGAATATACTCTAATAAAGGTTATTATAAAAAAGAAATTATGAGTTATTAATAGTCTATTTTTATATATTTGACTAGCTTCTATTTTTGTAAACTAGCTTTTATTTTTGTAAGTGACACCGTGCGTATGATGAACCTATTTTGTAAAGCACATTAAAAAACCCTCAAAAACTATTGAGGGTTTTTTTAGCTATATACGGCACCAGTTTTGCGATCGTGCCACTTTCATTTGTTTTTTATCCAAACCACTAAAGCGATACCCCCTTTTGGTTTGTTGCTGTAAGCCACATTGCAATAAGATCGTGTTCTGGTGTATCAGCAAGCACCGTCACGTTATAGCCACCGCTAAACTGGTGTAATTCAGCACAGTGCTCAACATCAGACGCCGTGAGTACCAATTCAACATCAAAATATTGAATCACTTTAAGTACCTGGTACTTAGCTTTAAAGAATCCGTTGTTTTCAGCAAATTTCATCGCTTCAGTAATGGTGATGTTTTCAAGCACAAGACGGTCTTGAGCTGGTTTATCTTCATATGTTTTACAACTTAACAATGATGCGTTTTCATCAACGATATAAAGGTTGGCACATAACGCACGTTGCTTGATATGTTCGATTTTATATTCATGGTGATTCATATTTAGGATACTACGATCTAATAACAACAAGGCTATTTTAACTATGTTTTTAGGTCTAGAATCTTTTCACAAAAATACAATTCGACAGGTTTAATCACTCAATCTATAAAAATCTTAATGTCAGGAATACCACTTTTAAGCAGTTGTACAAATCATTTTTATATAGCGCCATACAACACCATAATAAAATGCTGTATCCCCTGAAGCTGGATAAGGTACAGGTGAATTATTTTTTTAGTATGGCAGAGGCAAACAATGAATTAAAATTGGTATATACAACCAATTCTAGAAGACGGCTTAATGTTCTTCTTATTCTAAGAAAACATAAAAGTAATTAAGCATAATTAAACGAACTAGTTAATCCTTTAAGTATTATTAATGAATTACGGTGATTCATCTAATAGAAAAGCTTATTAAGACGCATACGATGTTTTTTAATTGATTAAAAAAGGTTGGAAATCTTATTTTTCGAGAAAAGTTAGCCAGGTTGTTTTTGCTCATAAAATAGAACTATCAAAAGCAGAAAGCTTAAAACTTGGAGTAAACAGCATGTCAAATTTAAATGCTCAATCAGTACAGTTACAAGGCACTTTATATATTGGTTTCCCTAAAACTTTTAGCTGTGCTCACATGGAAAAATTGGTTGATGAAATATCAGATTACATCGACAACAACTGTGATTTAACCCTTGCTGATCTTCAAGCTGATAGTGACTATGCTCAACTTCAATTTCAACAGCACAAGCCGACATTGGCAGATAAAACAAATTTCTTCTTCATGGACGTTGAAATCTACGTTGCAACATTAAAAGAAAATTTTGGTCATACATCAGTACTCGACCAAGTTACCTCAGTAAATATCTTTGGCAAAAACCTTGAAGACATTTGCACGTTAATGGCTCAAAACGGCTACGCATACGACCGTATAGAAGATTGTTGGTCACGCGAACTTTCTTAATTCAATTCACCCATACGCACGGATAACGTGCGTATGCCACTGAATCACACTTAGGATATAAACAATGCAAAACCTAATTACAGCGCATTGCGAGCTAACCATCAAACATGATGAAAAACAGCAAAAAAATGTCGGGCCTGTTGTTGTGACGTTTGGGGCGATCTTTACTGCTGAGTCGGTGAATGAACTGTTTTGCGCTATATGCCAAGACGGAATCAGATTTAAAGCAATCTATAACCCCGACAATATGTATTTTTTACGCCATGAACTAAGCCCAATTGCTGATTTGTCAGTTAAGACAGACCAAGACGGCAACATTATTGTCAGTGTGATTGCATCCACTAGCCCATATTTTGAGATCAAAGTACTAAAAAATGGTTTTACCAACTCAGACACCTTAAACAGATCTGCAATTCGCACGTTGGTTCGCAACCATCAAAGCCCATTCCAAGAGCAAATTTCTGACTACTTTGAAACAGACCCAATTTTTAAAACCATGCAAGCAATTTTTGCACACACGTATTTAAGCCGATAAGGAACTTCACCATGACGACCGCTACTGCTACCGCTGAAAAGACCGTGTTCAAACGTGAAACGTTGGAGCTGAAGAACATCCATGTTTACACCCAAAACGACCGCATTAACCAAAACAGTCCCGTTGGCGACCGTGCATACGACAATGGATTAGTGAAAGACATCCTGTTCAGCCCTATGCTTTGGGCTACCCCTGAATTTTCATCTAGCTATGTCACTCAGATTCAAATTAAAGGCACACGCATTTATGATTCACTTTGCAGTTATACTGGCGTTCGCACCTATTTTTATAAGTTAGCTGACAGTGAGTTTGGGTGCATGTATCAAAAACGTCCGTACCCACAAAACGACTTTCTCTTAATTTTTGCAAACTTAACGCAAATGTTTAACGATGCAGTTTGTTACTTTGGAAACAACAGTAATAAAAATGTTTTTAAAGGTCTAAATTTTGACATCGAAAGTGGTGTTTCACGGTTCAATTTACAGCAACGCTTATTAGAGTTTTATAAGAAGTCTAAACGCCAATTGACCATCAGTGAAACAACAAGAGGAATGCTTGGTGACTCGAATCTTCGCTATAACATCTTTGTTCGCAACCAACCAAAATTGGACAAACACGGCAAGCCGTTAAAATGCGCCAAAAAACTCATTAAGCTTTACAAAGAGCGTGGCACAGTTGCGATCTATGGCGGTGACTGCATTTCACCACTCAAGCTCGTTAAACACCAACAAATCAAGGTAGAGAGCGAAAATGGCAAGTTTTCATATACGACAGACTTCATCACGTTATACTCAGTAGAACAAGACATGTACACCTTATATATTCCCTATTCAGTACTTGATGAAAGCTACGGAACAACTAATAAATTTTATGGTTTGCATCTCACCCAAGAAGAAGCAGAAAAAATCATCCCGAAATTATTAGAACGTACTCAAAGGTATTTAAACCATAAAAAAGATTAATACCCTTGCGTTGATCAACTAATTGATCAACTGCTGGCTTTTATAAACGCAAACGATGTTTTTTTAATTGATTAAAATAATCCAAAAATTAATTTTGCTAATTCAGCACCCATACTTTTACTAATGCATTTCCATCAAGCCTTAATTCAAACCATATTCAATTAACAATGAATTAAACCACTACGGCGTTATTTCTTAAATGTGGTATATGGCTTTACCAACCTCCTACTTGTCTATGGCTAATTGTTCCAGTGTCAGTCAAAAATGTAATATTATTCATTCACAAAAAATTAGAATCCTGTTCACGAATGGGAACGCTAAGCAGCCTTAATTTTAAAAATACCAGTTCATCTAGACAAAAGTTGAGTAAGTCTGATTTTTATTGAATAAAAACCTAAGTTTTTCACCGTATGTATTAATCTTCAAGGGTTTAACTTTACTAAAGTTTTTTTTAAATAAACTAATTTAGTGGTTTTTGATCGTTATAATGGTTTTATCTCGAGGCATATTGCCTTAAACTTGGAGCCGTGTGATGTTAAAACTATCTAGTATCTTTTCTCATGAAGCTAGTATTGAATCCCTTGTTATTCAATTTGAAGCCGATTATCAAACTGCACTAAAGCAGGGATTAAATATTTACTTTGGCGTTGGCTATGCAACTAATGAGGATAGTCAATCTATACAGGCTTATCTTGTAAAAGATAAAGAGATTTATAAAAAGCATTACTGGAGTTGGGAATACCCAAGAACACCACACAAACTTGAAAAAACTAAAGCTGAGCACCGCCATTGGTTAAACCTACCTGATGTACGAAACGCTGCGCTTGAGGCGAATATTACAAATGAAGCAGATCTACAATCTGTTTTACAACGTTCATTCGCTACAATATAAAAAGGTAATCTAAATGATAAAAAAAAGTGTGGATTTTGAACGTGCTTCTGATGTTCAAGCCATCGTTTACTCAGTAAAAGATGGATCTGCAGTTTTTGTCGTACCAAATGGCTTTGTGGTGCTGGAGGTTCCATTGTCACAAACTCAAGCCGAGTACTTCAAGATGTATGAGAAGTCACCTAATGTTTTTGTGTTGCACGGTAAGGCAAAATTCCATTACGTGTGTGATTGTGAAGTTGAACTGGTTGGCTTTAGTGTGGAAAGATCTAAGCTAACAAATCAATTGGTCAATCCAAGCTTATTTAGCCACATTGATAAACCTGCAGTCAGTATAGATTGCATCTATGATGATATGTCTGCACCAACTATAAGCCCTGGCTTTTATTGTTAATTAGCTGGTATAAAAGAAGCCCGAAATTCGGGCTTTTAATTTGTCTGAAGACAAGTTATTTCAACTCGCACGGCGCTTTAATTCTGATGTTATTTGCCCAAGAATAAACATCCGAACCTTTTTGTGGGAAAGGCTGACTCTTAGAATACTGCAACCAACACACCGAATTATGGGTTGGATCTTGTTCCTTACGTTTTTCACGTAATTTAATCAGGCTTTCTCTTAACGCTGCAGTATCGTATTTTGGATCAAGTGACATAAAACCTACCGCAAACAGATCCGCATAAGATTCTCGCCATAGTTGAGTTTTACCGCTACTTTCAGCCGTTACAAAGGTAGATACATCATCCATCTTTACTTTGGACCGATCAGACGGCGCAATTGAATTTAATGCTTTAAGTGGCTGGCCAAGTTCACCAGGCACATCGGTCGCACGATCTAAACAGTGAGATAACTCGTGCGCTAATATCAGCATTTCCCAATCGTTGTAGCTTACATCGGTTTTTGCTGCTTTATACATGGTGTTCATGCTGGTTTTAGACATATTCACCAGGCAATATCCTGTACTAGATCTTAATGAAGCTGGAGAAGCTTGCGGTATATCTAAGGAAGTTAAAGCCCAACTTTCGTTAAAGTCACCTAACACAAGTGGCGCGTTGTAGTTTTCCTTGGCAAACTTTTGTAGTTGATTGAAGTTGCTACCCGGTACCATCGCAGCAATATGGTCATGGTTGAACTGTTTCTTTTCTAGCGTTTTGAAACACCATACAAAACCATATGACAGTAGAAACATTAGGAGTGGAACAACAGCAACAGAGAACATAAGTAGCTTAAAGTTTTCGTCTAGTCGCTTGGTTCGGTCTTTGGTCTTAATATAAGGTGTTGCCAAGCACCAGCTGAGCACTACTGTCATCAAGATTAAAATAACAAGAAAAGTCATGGTGTAGCCAACTGGTTGAATAAACGTAAAGGCAATCCACGCAAAACAAGTTAGGACGGTTAAGGTCCACAAAATGATGTTTAAAATGATTTTTGTTTTCACGCCGTTGGCATCCCTAATCTATAAAAATAAATGTGGCCCATTAAACGGGCCATATTGAGTCTGTTCTCTTCATCATCGCCAATGTGGTCGATATAAATATATTAATAAACCATCAAAGCTAAAAACTTTTCTTAAAAATTTAAGATGCCTGCACACCAGGATAATCGTTGTAGTTGCCATCAATAAATTGATTGGTAGATTTACTGACATCATACCAAATCGGCATGCATTTCGACTTGTCACTTTGATCGATGGCCATGTATGGAAGTCCTAATTCGTTTTGAATCAATTCAGCATCCATAAATGGCTCAAGAACCTTCATAGGAATGGAAAACAAACACTCAACATACCCATTATCATGAATGACCTTTCGACTGGCTTTAGAAGCACTGTCAAAGCGCAATGCATTCCACAAGTGAGAAGCTTCATTGATGGTATGTGGTTGTTTTAGGTAATTAGGATTTTCAGACGCATAGATCGACAGTGTATTCACATCAATCATCAGCTTAAGTACACCTGAACCGACCATATGTTCAATCGGTATATACAGCATGATAGCGCCGTATCCTAAGCTTCGTTTTTTAGCATCTGGATGTTCACCAATACCACCAATAACGCTATGAATAAGAATAGGTAGAGTTGTGTTCATTTTATAAACCTTTCAATAGTTTTGTAGCTCTTTATACATTTGATACCGCGTATAGCAGATATAACACGGCGATGTTAATAGAGATTGCATACAGCCATTAATATTGATTAATGACTTCATCCATCACATAAATTGAGTAGTTGTACTGGTCTAAGCGATATTTGCTTTCTTCAGTATGTTCACTGGCCAATGCTTGTAGTTGAGTTTCGTTCATGGAAGAAGCATAGCGGTTACGGATTGATTTAAGCTGGCTCAATTCTAAACGTCCAGTACTCTTGGTCAGATTGCTAACAGTTGTGAATAGATCCTGGTCATATTCTTGCAATTCACCATACAGCCAAGCAAGGTGTTCTGCACTGATGTATGGGTTATTTTTTTCATCTCTGTACACGACAAATTTCACAGAACCCTTATCCTATCAGGATTCTGCTTTCTTAAAATTGCCAAAATTTCCTTAAACTCTTCTTTTTTCCCAAAACCAATTAAACGCTGAATCGCCATTTGAACATAGTCTAAACCATAGCGAAATAAACTCATTGAGAGTCGTCCATGCTTCTTTATTTTTATCGCTTTTTTTTGATCATGTTGCCATTCACCCGTTAAGTAACACCAACAGAAGCTTATAGCTAACACCGCAATCAATTTTTTCACTCGTCTAGGGTCTGTCAAGCGCGTATTTTCAAGATTAAACCCGCGTCCTTTGAGACAACTGAATAAGGTTTCAATTTCCCAGCGTAATGCATAATCCTGAATAGCATTGGCATTAAACTGAGGAGAAACGACGAGTAAAAGCTCTCCATTTTCTAACTGTAGTGCACTTATATATAGTTTCACCCGACCAACCAAAATCCGTCGTTTACGACATTCAATTTGACCAACTTTAAGATGGCGAAATAAATCACTAATTTTATGATTCTTTCCTAAATGATTGGTGACAATGAAGTTTTTTTAACACGAATGCAGAAGTTGATGTCTTGTTCAATTAACCATGTAAACCACTGCTCACCGATAAACTCTCTGTCTGCGAACACATTCACAATACGGTCTTTACCAAAAATGGCTATAAAGCGTTGAATCAAAGCAATACGCTCTTTCGTATCTGAATTTCCACGTTTATTAAGCAATGTCCAAAGGATAGGTATCGCTATTCCACGATAAACGATTGCGAGCATCAGGATATTAATATTTCGTTTTCCCCATTTCCAATTGGTTCTATCTAAAGTCAGTTGCACTTGGTCGAATGAAAACATATTGAAAATCAACTGAGAAATTTGACGATAATCAAAATACTGACCTGCAAAGAAGCGCTGCATACGTCGATAAAATGATTGTGGTAAACACTTGATGGGCAAGGCTTTAGATGCAGAAGAAAGATTACATGTTTGCTTTAAAATAATCACAAGCATGATGAGCGCAAAGCACTTTAAATGTGACTTGTTCCATTTTAGAGATTTGTTTAAGATAAGATATAACTCATTGAGATGTGTCATAGTATTCGTCGTTAGAAAACAATTATTGTGACATTATTTCAATGAGTTATCTATTTTTGTCGTGTACAGAGATTATTATAGAAGCCCCCATGAATAAATCGCTCATCATTTTCGGCATCGTCAACATAACCTCGGACAGTTTCTCCGATGGAGGCCGGTATCTGGCGCCAGACGCAGCCATTGCGCAGGCGCGTAAGCTGATGGCCGAGGGGGCAGATGTGATCGACCTCGGTCCGGCATCCAGCAATCCCGACGCCGCGCCTGTTTCGTCCGACACAGAAATCGCGCGTATCGCGCCGGTGCTGGACGCGCTCAAGGCAGATGGCATTCCCGTCTCGCTCGACAGTTATCAACCCGCGACGCAAGCCTATGCCTTGTCGCGTGGTGTGGCCTATCTCAATGATATTCGCGGTTTTCCAGACGCTGCGTTCTATCCGCAATTGGCGAAATCATCTGCCAAACTCGTCGTTATGCATTCGGTGCAAGACGGGCAGGCAGATCGGCGCGAGGCACCCGCTGGCGACATCATGGATCACATTGCGGCGTTCTTTGACGCGCGCATCGCGGCGCTGACGGGTGCCGGTATCAAACGCAACCGCCTTGTCCTTGATCCCGGCATGGGGTTTTTTCTGGGGGCTGCTCCCGAAACCTCGCTCTCGGTGCTGGCGCGGTTCGATGAATTGCGGCTGCGCTTCGATTTGCCGGTGCTTCTGTCTGTTTCGCGCAAATCCTTTCTGCGCGCGCTCACAGGCCGTGGTCCGGGGGATGTCGGGGCCGCGACACTCGCTGCAGAGCTTGCCGCCGCCGCAGGTGGAGCTGACTTCATCCGCACACACGAGCCGCGCCCCTTGCGCGACGGGCTGGCGGTATTGGCGGCGCTGAAAGAAACCGCAAGAATTCGTTAACTGCACATTCGGGATATTTCTCTATATTCGCGGTTCAGCAGGCATGTCCCCTTTGAGGGCGACCCGACGACAGGATAATCGACCTTATGGTGCGCAAATATTTCGGCACAGACGGTATTCGTGGCAAAGCCAACGAAGGCGCGATGACGGCGGAAACCGCCTTGCGCGTCGGCATGGCGGCTGGCCGTGTCTTTCGTCGCGGTGACCACCGCCATCGTGTCGTGATCGGCAAGGATACGCGCCTGTCGGGCTATATGCTTGAACCCGCGCTCACAGCCGGTTTCACCTCGATGGGCATGGACGTATTCCTTTTTGGCCCGCTGCCGACAACGTATAGGAAGAATAAACGCCCTTTTCACCCAAGTCCAACAGCTTTGGACCGCAGTTGACTCTTTCGACACCCCTGCGATGCAACCCAATCCGGCTGACGGGGAGCCAGCAACGCTGAAAATTTACCCTCCTCTTTCCCACTAGCGGCTCCTTTTCCGACAACCAGCACGGCGGATCCCTGCCGCGGCGCTGTGAACGCAGCATTTTGATTGGTATCGTTGGCCTTCAGGCTCGTCAGTCAAACAGACCCAGGAGCAGCTCAGCCGGTGGCGCCCGGCTTTCGGGTAACGCCCTGGTCCCGCTGGTTTCGGCTTTGTGCTTCAGGTGATCAAGGATCTGCTTGATCACTATAGGGTCTTCAATGCAGGCGATGACTTTCATGGCGCCGCCGCAGCCGCTGCAGGTCTCGATGTCGATATTGAAAACACGCTTGAGCCGTTGCGCCCATGTCATCGACGCTCGCCGTTGTGCTGGTGTTGCCGGTTCATCAGCCACCCTGACCTTGTTGCCCCTGCCCCGTTTTGCCGGCGTGACCAACGCCCGGTGCCGACTGTTGGGTGCGAACACCCCGTGGAAGCGGGTTAGGTTGACTCTGGGCTTCGGTACCAGGGCGGCCAGCCTTGCAATGAAATCCAATGGTTCGAAAATGACGTGCGTGGTGCCGTCCCGGTACGGCGTCTTGAGCTGGTAGCGCACGTTGCCGCCTCGTGTTAACGACAGCCGCTTCTCGGATACCGCCGGGCGGCTGATGTACCGGCACAGCCGTTCGAGCTTCTTGCGTTCATCGGCCCTGGCCGCCACGCCGGCGTGCAGGCTGGACCCGGCTACCTTGCCAATCCCGTCACCGAACGGATCACCACTGGTCGGCAGAGTTTGCAAAGTGAACACCTTTCGCCCCGCCTGTGAACCGACAGCGATACGGTAAGTGATCGAGTGCCCCAGCAGGGGTGTCATCGGGTCGTCATCCACCGCATCCGAGGCCAGATAGCTGTTTTCGACATCCCGTTCCAGCAGGCCTTGCCGTTCCAGATAGCGACCCACCCGGTGGGCGATGGTGTGCGTCAGCTGGGTGAGCTCTGGGCTGGTCGGCGCCTTGACCCAGCGGAAACGCGCTGAGCCGTGGGATTGCTCGACATACACACCGTCGAGAAACAGCATGTGGAAGTGAACATTCAGATTGAGCGCCGATCCAAAACGCTGGATCAGGGTGACCGCGCCCGTCTTGGCCACTTGGTGGGTATGGCCCGCTTTCTTGACCAGGTGCGTGGCAATGACGCGGTAAACGATGCCCAGCACCCACCCCATGATCTCGGGCCGGCTGGCAAACAGGAAACGCAGCTGAAACGGGAAGCTCAACACCCACTGACGCATGGGTTGTTCAGGCAGTACTTCATCAACCAGCAAGGCGGCACTTTCGGCCATCCGCCGCGCCCCACAGCTCGGGCAGAAACCGCGACGCTTACAGCTGAAAGCGACCAGGTGCTCGGCGTGGCAAGACTCGCAGCGAACCCGTAGAAAGCCATGCTCCAGCCGCCCGCATTGGAGAAATTCTTCAAATTCCCGTTGCACATAGCCCGGCAATTCCTTTCCCTGCTCTGCCATAAGCGCAGCGAATGCCGGGTAATACTCGTCAACGATCTGATAGAGAAGGGTTTGCTCGGGTCGGTGGCTCTGGTAACGACCAGTATCCCGATCCCGGCTGGCCGTCCTGGCCGCCACATGAGGCATGTTCCGCGTCCTTGCAATACTGTGTTTACATACAGTCTATCGCTTAGCGGAAAGTTCTTTTACCCTCAGCCGAAATGCCTGCCGTTGCTAGACATTGCCAGCCAGTGCCCGTCACTCCCACTCGATTGTAAACAAGCACACAAAACCCTTTAGTGACAACAATTTGCAAGAACTATCAGGCTCAGTGCCATGAAAAATACCATGACCAGATCATGAGGTTGAACACGGCTTGCGCCGGCAGCGTTCACGCTCCTGGTCGGCGATCTCGCCCGGCTGCAATGCTAGCTCAGCATCGGTCATGCGCTCCAGCACGTCGCGTAGGCGGATGGTGCAAGGAATGGGCGGCAGCTCGAACTCATAGCCGCCGGCGATCATTTCGGCCGCAATCTCCTCGGTGATGAAAAACGGCTCGTCGTCTTGGTTCGGCTTCTTCATGCCCTTTCCTCCTGGCGCTCATCCTGGCCGACAGCGGCCAGGGCATCGGCTTCCGTCAATGCGTCCTCCACGAACGCGCCGTGCTGCTTCGCTTCGGCCTGGCTGACCTCGGCCCATATCCGTTTCACCTGGGCCGCACTGTACCCGGCCAGCTCGGCGGTCTTGTTGATGCTGTAGCCGGACTTGCGCAGCGCGACAACTTGGGCGCGGCGCTTCGGATCAGCACGGCGGCCCTTGTACCGCCCGGCCTGGCGGGCCAACTCAATGCCTTGGCGCTGGCGTTCGCGCCTGTCCTCGTAGTCGTCGCGGGCCATCTGCAAGGCCAGGCGAAAAAGCATGATCTGCACGGCTTCCAGCACGATCTTGGCGACGCCCTGGGCCTCGGCCGCCAGGTCGGATAGATCGACCACGCCAGGGACGGCCAGGCGTGCGCCTTTGGCCTGTATCGAGGCCACCAGGCGCTCGGCCTCGGGCAAAGGTAGGCGGCTGATGCGGTCGATCTTCTCGGCAATGACCACCTCGCCGGGCTGTAGGTCGCCGATCATGCGCAGCAGCTCAGGCCGGTCGGCGCGTGCGCCGGATGCCTTCTCACGGTAGATGCCGGCGACGTAGTAGCCGGCGGCCTTCGCGGCCGTAGTGATCGCCTCTTGGCGTTCCAAGTCCTGCGCGTCGGTGCTGACGCGCAGATAGACCCGCGCCACCATCGGCGCGGCTACTGGCTTCGTCCTGCGCATACTTGCGGGCTCCTTTGGGCATACTCAAATGCACCCATCTTAAACTGGCAGCTAATGTACAAAAGTTGATAGAAGCACACAAGTTCAATTTTGCACTTCTGCCCCACTATTGCAAAACTGCTTGTTAGTAGCCGTTTTTTCTTACTGTTTATAGATTCAATAATTTTTGAAACGAAAAATTGGGACTAAACATTTCGGTTTCGTTTTCTGTCGATTCGTCCTGCGTATCTTTTGCATAAACAAACATTTGTTGTTCGTAGTTTTCGATGGCATTTTCAATACTTGTAAATTCTCCGTTTGTAAGGTTTTCAGACAATATCAAAGCATCCAATAATCCCGTATTTACACCCTGTCCTGCAAAAGGCGACATCAAATGAGCAGCATCGCCAATCATTGTTATGGGTAATGGACGGTTACTTTTCCAATCATTGTTCAAAGGAAATTTCCTTGTGGGCAAGCATTGAAATGTTGATACCGAACGTATTAATTGTTTGTAAACTTCACTCCATTTGGAAAATCTTTTCAATAAAAAATCGGCAACGCTGTTTCTGTCCTGAAAATCTAAGGGAATTTTATTTTTCCATTCATCGGGCGTTTTAAAACTAATTCCTAAATACAATGCACCATTATTATTGGGATTGGCAAACAATAAAATGCCCTGATGTCCCGCCATTAATCGGTTGCCGTTGCATAGCTGAAAAAATCCGGGACAGTTTATTTCCGGTTGAAGAATATCAGCTTGGATGTTGAAAGTACCGGTTTCTTCAACTTGCGTGTCGGTAACAAAGCTCCTTATTTTCGACATTCCACCATTGGCAAGAATAACCAAATCTGCTGTTTCACTCGGTTTATTCTCAAAAGTTAGTGTCCACTTCTTCTTACCAGGTTCAAGCATAACAAGTTTTCTATCCCAAATAACCGTGTCGTTTTCTAAACTATTCAACAAGATAGCCCTTAAGTCATTTCTGTTTATTTCAGGATTGTCAAATCGATTTTCGGGCTTTACATTTTTTGTGGATAAAATATTGCCTTTTTCATCAGCAATATTTACACCCATTGGTAAGGCTAAGTCATAATAAGTTTGTAACAATCCCGCTTTTTTCATTGCTTCCTGACCTGAACCTTTGTGTAGGTCAAGGGTTCCACCAAAAATTCTTGCCTCTCGGTCGTTGTCTCTTTCGTAAACTGAAACGTCTATGCCGTTTTGCTGTAATAATTTTGCCATAGTCAGTCCAACGGGTCCACCACCAATTATTGCAACGTTCTTATCACTAAGTAAATTCATTTGTTTGTCTGTATCTATTCGCATTGTCATTCAAAAATGGCACATAACAAGTGGCTATACGCCAAATGGCGTATATATCCACTATATCTTATTTTGCTAAACCTTTCATTATCAGTGACAAATCCGTTTTCAACCGTTTACCGTTCGTTTCTACTCTCTCAAAAGGATTTATATTCATAGTGCTTTTTGTTAAGTTTTGCTCAAATATACAAATCCTTTCTATATATCTAACAAATCCATCGGACTTTTTAATTGTTCCATTCCCTTGGTGGTAATATGTGTATAAACCTCAGTTGTTTTACTGCTTGAATGACCTAACAACGATTGAATATAACGTAAACTCGTACCATTCTCAAGCAAATGCGTTGCAAAGCTATGTCGTAAGGTATGTACAGTAACTTCCTTTTGAATCTTTGCTTTTAAAACAGCTGCTTTAAAAATGTTTTGAATACTTCGGCTTGAGTATGCGCCACCTTTTTGACCTTCAAATAAATAATCTTTTGGTTTATATTCCATAAAGTATGTTCTTAAAATAATTAATGTTTTCTCAGATAAAATGGTATAACGATCTCTTTTTCCTTTTGACTGTTCTATACGAATTTGCATGCGCTTGGAGTCAATGTCTTTTATTTTCAGGTTTATACATTCAGAAATGCGCAAACCTGCCGAATAAATAGTCATCAGAATAGCCTTGTGTTTCACGTTTTCAATAGCGCGTAGTACCCGAATGGTTTCTTCTTCACTCATCACAACAGGAAGTGTTTTTTCTTTTTTTGGTCTTTCGATGAAATATGTTTTCCGTTGTCCACCCAAAACACGTTCGTAATAAAACTTAATCGCATTGATTGCCTGGTTTTGATAAGATATTGAAACTTTTCGCTCCATAACCAAATGTCGGAGAAATGATTGTATATGTCCTTCATTCAATCGATCGACGTATAGGAAGAATAAACGCCCTTTTCACCCAAGTCCAACAGCTTTGGACCGCAGTTGACTCTTTCGACACCCCTGCGATGCAACCCAATCCGGCTGACGGGGAGCCAGCAACGCTGAAAATTTACCCTCCTCTTTCCCACTAGCGGCTCCTTTTCCGACAACCAGCACGGCGGATCCCTGCCGCGGCGCTGTGAACGCAGCATTTTGATTGGTATCGTTGGCCTTCAGGCTCGTCAGTCAAACAGACCCAGGAGCAGCTCAGCCGGTGGCGCCCGGCTTTCGGGTAACGCCCTGGTCCCGCTGGTTTCGGCTTTGTGCTTCAGGTGATCAAGGATCTGCTTGATCACTATAGGGTCTTCAATGCAGGCGATGACTTTCATGGCGCCGCCGCAGCCGCTGCAGGTCTCGATGTCGATATTGAAAACACGCTTGAGCCGTTGCGCCCAAGAAGAATAATTGCCACTGGCCAACAGACTACCGACCAGGCCGTATTTATTTTCAAAAGCGTTACGAGCTTCAATTTCTGAAGCAATGTTTTCATTCATGTTCATTGTTATTCACCGTCCGTAATTCAATTTCAGTTGAAGTGGCTAAACGGATGGTACGCTTGGCATATGCGATGCATCCATAAAAAGTGGAACCGTGCGGATTGATTAGGTCCACGTACAAATGGCGAGTGGTGATACGGTTGATCTAGAGCAATGCGTATCAATCATGCTGACTATTCCCATGAAGCAAAGGCACTTGTAATGAGATTTTTGTTTCCTTCATCTCATGAAGTTTTTGAATCGCACGTTCTGGATCTATCACCCATGCATCAAAGAGCAGTTGTGTGACAAAAGAAAACTTCTCACCAACTTTGCGGAACGGTGTGTCGTGGCTATTCAGGAATTGTTCAAACACAAGATATTGCTGTTCGATGGCCTGGTTAAGTTCAAACAGGTCAATACAGCCCTCTATCAAGTTGTACTCACCTAAAGCATTAGGCATAAACTTCCATTTACGCTCATGGGTTAAGCCATCTACATGTAGGTAGGCATGTTTGTTGAGGCTAGTCCACTCAGGTTTCATCATGACGTAGGTGTTGTACTCGTCATCTTCAAGATAGTTGTAGTGGGTAGCATCAACGGGTTTCTTTGCTAAAACAGAAATGGCCTGTTCAAGTGTCAGACCGAGAATGAGTGCATGTGGTGTAGTTGATGATTGGTGATCCATTTTCCCTACCCCTTAGATTATCGGGCTAGTCGGTTTAGGACCACTCAAACAAATTTCGTTTTGAACGTGATTGTAGATCTCAGCCAAGTGAGGTCGTGTGCTAAAGAATTGATCTTTTGATGTATCAGAGAGGTTAGCACTCATGATGGTGAGTAGTGCTTCATTTTTGAGTTGCGCTTGAACCGCCGTCTTTAATGCACCATTCAATGAAGCATGCAGATTGTTGAATAGCGAAATAATACGGGCATTCTGATCATTTTTTTTGAAGAAGATAAAATTAACTTCACGTTCACGGAAAAACACCAGCTGATATTCAAGCCCTGATTCAGATAAATCATTCCCCATATCAATCAATGCATCATGTGTCACGGCGAACGCAGCGTATTTTGAATCAAAGTTTTGAAGTGCTTTATTTGAGATAAGATTCAAACTTACTTTGCCTTGAATCGGCACACATTGGCTCAGTTTCTTAGCCAAGTAATGTGCAGCAGCCATGTGATGTGATCCACCAGCATTTTGAACAAAAATCTTAGGGCTCCAGCCGTAGATAAAAAATTGATCAGTGGTTGTATCTGGAGAGTTCAATAAACGGATTTCTGGCCATAACAACATTTGATCTAAATTTTCCATACTCACATCACTAATGTAATCAGGGCATGCGTTTTTTACAAAATCTTCAATGCTACGGTACTGGCTTAAATCCGACTTGGAATTTGAGAAGCCCCCAATTTCAGATAGGTCAAGTAAGCATGGTGTTTCAAGATGAATGGTTTCTGAAAAAATCGGGTTAAATACTTCAGCCAATTCTTCAGCAAAGGTAGATATGTAGAACGGCTTATGATTTTGCGTATCTTGACCAAGGTAGCTGATGGAATCGTTATCTTTGGCATGTGGATTCAAAACAATGTTTTTGCCTGGTACAAAATTAGTAGGAGATATACCAGTCATACAAAGAGAATCTTTGATTTGATGAAAAGGGAAAACATCGGTCGTGGCGATGCTGTCAGAATTGACTAAACGGGTATCAATAAAGGGTTTTAGCTTGAGATTCTTATAAAGCTTATGTTTTGGTGAAAATACCGAAAGTAAAGTGTCTAACATTTTAAGCACTCCATTGATTAATGCTTTATTAAAACTAATAAAGATATATTAATACAGAAAGTGCTTATAAGTATTTTTTTGGAAAATTAATTTAAGAATTGCGGTTGAGTGGTATTAGTGGCAAGTGGTTGTACGGCGTTGTTATCGACAGACTTTGAGTACTGTTGCACTTCAACAATTCGCACACCTTTAACGTGTAAACGTGTTTTATAGTCAGTCATTCCAAGTGTTTGTAAGTCGTTTAGCTGTTCTTTAGTCATTGCCTATATCCTGTATATTGGATGTAATTAAAGGGCAATTTAATTGATGTATTAAGGATTGTAAAGGGTAAAACACAGTTTATTAAACTTTTTATGAAATGGTATATACCGACTAAGCCTAAAACAAAACAAGGTTTTAAGAAGTGGTTTAGTTATGTTTAAGAATACGCACGTTAAAGCCAAGTTATTATATTAAAATACATCTAAACTAGGGTTAAAACCAAACTGGATGCCAATATTTATTCAAACATTGAAACTTACGCCGTGGACCTATCCAATGTACCTAAAGCTATCTCTTGCTTGAATATGTATGACTTTCAAACGTTAGCACTAGGACCAACCTTTTACCCCGATTTACACTTGCAGATCGCCACATTCCATATACGGCGTTATTGGTTGCATTTGATGTGAATGCGTCTGAAAAGTTTCGCTTACTCAAAATGATAGTGCCTGAAGCCATTCCGCTGTCGCAGTTGTTGTTATTGGCCATATTCAATGAAACGCCGTATAAGAGCGAATATTAAATAGCCCAATACATGCCGAGTGATGAATTAAGGCGTATTAAGTACAAACAGCTCACCCAAAAAAAACTAAAGGCTGGATAACCAGCCTTATGTCTTCTACATGGATGCGTTTAGTCATCCTTTTTTTTGATTGTAATGCCTGATCGTAATGAAGCTGAAGAACCTTTTGAACCAAGTATCACCAACAATTTTTCAAAAGTAACGCATTCGTGCGAGAACGGGTTTTTCATCAAAGCTTTTTCAAACTTAGCTGCATACTGTTGTTCTACGAATTCCATTTCATTTTGAGTGCTATGTGATATGGCTTGATCAAGACTGGCTTTGTTTTCCGCAATGTATTGTGTCTGATCTTCAGGTTTTACATGGCGTGGTATCTGAACAAGCTGATATTCAGTAATTGGCGCAACGGTTAAGTCATATCCTGTTAGGATCTCTTTCAATTCATCATAGTAGCTGTCTAGGTTCATTGGTGTGATAACGGCGCGAGTCACAGTTTCAACATCACTTTCCTGTTGAGCCTGTTCAGGTTCGCTTATACGTTCACCATAGATATTAAATTCAGCATCAAGATCCGCATTGTTGTAAGCACCAGCTTGTACTTGAGGTGAAATGTCAGAATCTTTACCGAAGTACTGGAACTGTTTTCGCTTCTCAATAATCTGGTCTTTAATGTTTGCTTCTTTTTGTGCTGAAACAATACTTTCACGGTGTTTTTGTTCTTTGGAGATTTCACCTTTCGCCGTGGACGAAGACATTACTGTTCTTTGTCCAGGTGCCATCCCTTCAGGTGTGATGGATTCAAGACGTCTTGCTTCAAGAATCTGATGTACAAAATCTTGAGTAAAGTCTTTTACCGTGTTGTTGTTTTCGTACAAGGTGTTATTGAGCTTTCTGCAGATCTCAAAATCACCAAGCGCCGTGACATTGGCAGATGAATTGTTGTCTGTCAGTAGCGTATGTTTTTCCTCAATCTCATGAATGAAGTCTTCAATTTTTAAAGTAGGATCGTAGATTTCAGATTTTTGGATATTGAAGATTGGGCAAAGGTCATTTAAGCGTAAGTACTTGGGTTGAGCACCAGCCACATAGAACGCCAACATTGATACGATTTTAACGTCTGAAGTTTTACCACCTTCCCCTTTAGTTGATATGAGCAAGGTAAATTCGCCGTTGTGCTGTCCGGCAATTTGTTCAATGGTCACACGTTTTTCTTTGGCGAACTGGACTTCTGTTTGTGGTACCGAACGGTTGAATACTAGACCTTGATACATATTGATTGAGTTAACTTTACCTTGCCACTCTTCACCAGCAAAACCATCAACCAATTTGTATGTTGTACTTTCAGCACCCGAAGTAGTACGTCCAATGGCTTTAACGGTCGTGTTACCCCATGTAGCAGCTGCTTCCTCTTTAGATCCACGTTCAATATCTTCAAATGTTTGAGCACCGAACGTAATAGAGAAGTTAAGCGAACGTGCCTGAGCTGGTAAAACCGAAGCACCGACAATAACGATGTAGCCCCATTCGTCCAAAAATAGCTTAAATGAAGTAGTGGCGTTGGTTGGTCGTGCGTCAATAATGGCACGGCGTAAACCTTCCATTTTGTTACCAAGGGAACCAGCCATCATTTGTTTAATTGAGCCAATGATTAATTTTCCGAGCATTTTGAGTGAGTCTGGTGAACGCTCAAGAGCTGGTAATGGCACAGTTAAGATACGGCGGTTAAGTACAACGTCAAAAATATCAATATCACCGCCATGCTCTACACCAAAGATGTGACCGTAGTTAAACGTCAAGTCGTTAATCGCTTTGGTTAACTGCATGGTGATATAACCGTGTTGCTCACGGGTTTTGGTTTCTTGCTTCTTTAACTTTTTAGGGTTGCTTGAATAACCAGGTAATGAAACGAGGTAGCCTTGAAGTTGTTCAGCCACACGTTCAAAGTCAATCCCGTATTTATCGTTATGACAAAATACCAATTCTTCAAGTGCTTCAAGTTCCATGTATTGCGTGAATACTTTTGGTGAAAGCTGAATGAAGCCATTGTCACGTAGATAGACCAAAACTCGTGTAAGTGCGGCGATAAAGGCCATCGCACGACCTTTCCACATGTCACCACCGCCACCGCCTGAGTCATCAAGCAAGTTGATCAAGAATTCAATCAACATCCCTGAGCTGGTGTTGCTCATTTGGTTCATTGAGTTGGTCATCTTGTCGGTTTGTGCACGTAGCATGTTACGACCTGAGGTAATGAAGTTGATCGTTAATAGATCCTCATTACGCCCAAAGCGGTTACATAAACGATAGTGGTCTTGTTGAGCCTTGGTATCACCTTTTGCGTCTACAAAGATATAACCTGAGTTTTGTACGTACTGGTTGGCACAGTTACCTAGCATGTATTCTGTTTTACCCGAACCCGTAGTACCTAACACAATTTGATGTGTACGGTCATCGGAGTTAGATGCATAAACAGGTAGACCAGTTTCACGGCAACGACCAAGGTAAGTCACACCCTCACCTTGTAGCTTATCGCGATTGGTACGTGCGTATTCCAAAAAGGCTTTTGGATTGTCCAGTACGTCATCTTTTACGCGTGATGTAATGTCAGTTGACGCATCCAGTGAGTTTGAATGCAACGGCGCACGGAATGGCCACTCAAAAAAGTAATCATTCGGATGTGTGTAGCGTTTTAATAGGTAATACGCGATCCCTATAAATATCTCACCGCCAAACGGAACAACAAACAAAATAACTGCAATAGCACCAAGAACGCCAACCAAATAATTAGCGCCGTCTGGCGCTGTAAGTTTTAAATGGATTTTCTCTAAGCCTGATCGTGTATCACGCTTAAGCGAACTTGGCCTGAACTTTGTTTGTGTGCCGTATTTTTGTGTAGAAGCCATGCTTTGCGACCTACTCTTTTATCTTCAGGATAATAGGCAAAGTCGTTGTTTAACGACCTTACCCATTTCCAAGCACTTCAATGTATATACCAATTAACGCAAATCTATATAGCTGATTGGAGTTAAGAAGAAACAGCTTCAGACTTACGTTGGTTCAGTAATTTTTTCTTCATGTTTTGCTCAAGTTCATAGCGTTGATATTCAACAACCATCTCTTGTGCCATGGTAGAAATCACTGAAGCAGTTGCTTTGTTTTCGTCAAAGTCCGTGCCTTTATTTTTGGCATTTTTCTCAATCATGGTACGCCGTGTCTTAATCTGGTTCTTCGCACCTTTTGGGTAAAATTGTGCAAGGACCTTCAACGCCTTACCACGTTCACCGATAAGGTCATACGTGTAGTTACGGAGCGCACGTTCATCGGGATGTGTACTGAGTGACCATAAAAGGATTGGACCAAGTGAAACGGTATATAAGCCCGAACATTCCATTTTTTCGAGTTTAATTTTACTGAAGTACGTTAAGCCTTGATCTGAGAAACCTACGTTACCTGAACCAAGAGCATCCATTTCTAGTTGAGTTAGACCGATACTGTCACGAATAGCTTCACGAGATTCGCGTGTACCAGGATCGACAATCACATACGCCGTAGCAAAGCCAACCAAGTCTTTAAAGTCTTCTACTTTGTGTGATGCCAAGTTAAGACGAGCACCCCATTTACGCAATGTACGTGCGTCTTCAGCCAATTCTTCTAATAGGATTGGATCGCCTTTCGCAACGTGCAATTCGTCATAAGACATAATTTTGCGGTCTTCAAGAAGCTCATTAATCAGTTGGGTTGCATATTCACGATAAGCTTGTGGGAATTTTGGAATATCGTCACGGCTCACGGCGAACTTACGCTTAATGAACATCCGTACAATCTGGAAGAATAGAGATGTAGTTTTAGGATCTGATGATGTCGCAACTTCGTTTAAGTCGATAGAAGCTACACGAGCGTTACCGATGTCAAAGTTAGTGTGATAGAAGAATGCTGGATAGGTATTTTGTGCAGCCATAATCTGATGCGCCAAAAAGTCCAGTGCTCGTTCATTATCAATATGAACATCACTCCAAACATCTAAAATTGATGAATCAGAAAGGGTTTCAATCATATCGCCAATAGTCGGCATTGCGTAACGGTGTGCCAACGTGCGTCCACGGATCTCATTCAAAGAATGGAAAAGGTCACGTAGAGCGTAATAAGAAATATCCTTACCTTGTTCAGAATGTGGCTCAATCAGTCCGTGTTTTTCCATGATGCGATCTAGTTCTGGATCTGCAAAGCGCATGTACTTACGTGCTTTATGATCAGCATTCGTATCATCAGCAAAATAGAATGTACGGCGTAGGACCGCACCAATAACGTCAGAAGTATTTTTGGCTGGTTGCCCTTTCAATTCAGGCGGTGTTACCAATGAACTTAAAAACGCTGTCATTTGACGCATTTCGTAGTTTAACGGGTAGCGTAAGCCCATACTGAATTCAAGCGGATTAATCGCTTCTTCTTTTGAGTTTTTAATACGCTTATAGATGGCATAGTGACGTAGCTCTTCAGGCAATGAATCTTGCACTGTTTCTACTAACCCACGGCTTGACTCACCCACATCGACAATATAGGTCAACGGGATACGCTCGTTACCAGGCATCATGATGTCCTCAAGCATGCCTTTGTTCATTGTGACCGATTTACCCGTACCCGGTTTACCAATGTTAATAGTCGTCCATACAGTCACTTCATTTGAGAACGAATCAAGAATAATCAGTTTACCGTCTAAGGTTTTGTTGAGCTGATGCCCTTTATGGAATGGTGAGTTAATACGTGTCAGCGGTAACATGTAGAACACATCAAACAGCGGTGCCGGTGAAATAGGTGCGTGATTACGTACCATCAAGCCCGGTATATGTGATGCCCAAGTCAAAATAGGATCGCCAGCCTGTTCCATGACTTTTGCACCGCCCCACGCTTCAAAACTCTTCCAAAGCTTTTGGCGCCGTCCTACAAGAATGTTTACACCATCTTCGGTATTTGGTGCCCATGTCATCATGGTCATTTGCAGACCAGCAACAGTGTCTACTTGATCTAGGTCATTTTTAGTGGCCATCAAAATGTTACCAGCATTACGAATGGCTTTGTTTTGTGCCGTCATAAAGTGAATAACGCTTGATAACGTGCGTTTCATCATGGTTCCAGCCATACCATCACCAGTAATACAGTAACTCACCGCATATGGGATAGAACGGATGTTACCGCTAGTGTCGTGCGTTTTGGCCTGGTGTAATAAGCGGAATAGCGTTTCAAACGTATTCGTCTTCGCTGGATATATATCTACCATCAATGGAGCATATACAACGCCGTCAGTGATAACACTTCCCACTGGATAGAATGAACCTTGACTTGTACCAGGTAAGATCGCATTCGTCATGAGTTGTTCTGAGATCGGTTGATACAAAACGTGTGACGCATCATGTTCTGATGGTATTTCTTTCCAACGCATCGGTAAGCGTGTATTCAGCATCGGCACAGACAAGGTGAAGTCATCTGAAGTTGAATGTGAGGCAATTTGTTTTTTAATCGCTAGACCAGCTTCAACAACATTCAATACTTCATAGATTGCTGGAAATTCTTCAGTTGAGAGTGAGTTTAAGAATTGTGAGACAAAAGACTCATGGTGTACGTATAAGCTGTCCGATGATTTAAGCATGTCTTGAGCATTGACCGTACTTGGCATTGTAATTTGCGACAGTAGCTTTTTACGGTTTTTTGAGTCTTGAGCCTTATCGATTGGCGATAGTAAGGTTGGCTCAGAGATTAAAGCGATATAACAGCTTTCGTTAAATACACCGCCTGAAATGGTTTCTGTCATTTCATCAATGATGATGTCTAGATTCATCGCACAACGCGCCGTGGTCGCCTTTTGCATGGCATTCAAGTCATGAATCGCGTATGGCGTCTCATGGTCTACTTTGAACGCTAGATGAATCGTATGTCCACGGTCTTTGAAGTAGTTACGCATGTTGCTCGTCATCAAACCAATTTGACGGCTGAATGCATCACCACTAATTAAACTCTTAATCCCCTTGTATTCGATGATCGTAATCATTGCACCAGTTTTTGTGACAAACGTATGTTCGTCCGATACTGTTTCTAAATCGCAATAATCCTCTACGTCAGCTTTCATGCTTTGTAGGAATAACATCAATATAATTTCAATCTTGGAGTAACCAGTCTTTTTATAACCAGACTTCTCAGCTTTCTTCTTACTCATTTAAACACCTTTATTCACCTTTCTACGTCTATCTTTGATTAGACATGCCTTTAAGCATTAAGCACTAAAAAACGGTAATTCTCTTAAAACGTTAATCGCACTGTCGAAATCCTTATTTTGAATTGCGACCTCAAGACTTTTTACAGAGGGTTTTAAGCTTGTATCTAAAACCAACCTTAATAAAAGCTCATAGTAGGTACTGTTAAAAGGGATATTATCATTTTTTGAATTAGTAAATACATCAGTTTTAACGGTTTCGTCCTCTTTTAATTCGACATACTTCTTAAAACTATTTAGGTCAAACACTAAACCCTTATTAAGCAGTTGCCAAAACGCCGTTTCTAAAACCTCTTGGCTTTCACCTAAAGTACCCACCTTGAAGTTTAAGGAACCTGTATTTTTAAGTTGGAAGTGAACCTTATCAAGCTCTATGTAGATCTCTTTGTTCTGGTATAAGCCCTGTTCGTGGAAAACTTTAGACACCGATAGCTTTAAGTTTTGGTATATACAAAAAGATTGCAGCGAACTCATTTTTAAGTTGCCCGTATCTATCTGGTTTGTCGCATCTTCTACGGACGTTGGTAGATGTATCATCGGAAAGTAGCGTGTCAGTTCTTCAGACAGTTTCTTTTGTTCCAAAACGCTTATAATTGATAATGGATTGTCAAATCCAAAGTTGGTGCTTAGTAATTTCTTATGCTTCACACTCACACTTTGCTTAACCTGTATTTCAACGTCTAAGCCACTCAGCGCCGTTATTTTGTTTAGGTGTACCAAAGTGTCATCCAACAGCAAACAATCGCTGTTAACGGGGATATTCATCAACAGTAGCGCTTTAATCAGTGGATCTTGAAAATGCCCCGTTGAGTCTTCACCAGTTGTTGTCTGATTCCCTATCGCTATATGTACAACATGGAGTAGCATTAGCGTGTTAGATGTATGACCAGTGTCGCGAGTCGTTGGTATATACAAATCGTTCAGGAAGTTGAAAGCCTCAGTACCTATAACGCATAAGCGAAATATCGATAGCTGATCGTGCGTTTCCTTTGGTAGTGCATCTATCCCAAGTTCCCAATATTTGTAGATGTATGGACCAATAAATGAGTATTCATCATCATTCAATATGTCCGTCTCAAATACGCTATCCAATACCGCTATATCATTCACTATGTCAGGCTTAAATGGCTGTAACACTATGCCCGATATAACGTCTTCTAAGCTCATATCTATGTATTCGGTATCTGTTAAGCATTCTGTCATTTATGTGAACTCACTTATCACCCAAACCCTTAAATACATCTAGTGTTTGGTAGTACTCATACTGCTCGTCAGTAAAGATATTCGGGGAAAATACTATGTAGTGGTTTGGCAGATTAAAGCTCTCGTATGCTTCGTCTGATACCTTTTCCAAAGCTTTTGCGAGTTGATACAAAGAAAAGTTTTTGTTCTCTTTGATGGCATTCAAATACCACTCTTTGTACTTGCGGAGCTGGTCTACGTAATCAACGTTCGCTACCAACATATCTTCTTGCTTGGCTTCTTCATATTCAGCCATTGTGTTGAACTTAATGTCCGTGAAGTACAGTTGGGTATCAATTGTTTGGGTTCGTGTCTTAATCGCATTAAACGCCTGTATATCCTCAAACATATTACGTGCGTATTCTGCTTCAGACATCTTTGTAGGATTAGGGCGTTGATGGCGCTTTAACGGCTCTACAAGCAAGCTTTGGCGATGTCGCCGTGCGAACTTAGCAAGCTCAGGATCTTGGTTGTCAGACTTATGCGATAACACCAGTAATGCACGTTGATATTGATTAAAGATCTCTTGAGGTATGTTCGTACTCAATACGCATATTTCAGCTTTCTTTTCCAGTGATAGTGCAAAGATGTGGTTTTGTGCATGGCATAGCGTACAGACCGCTACAATGTTCTCAGCCGTATGGTTGCTATGATCGCCGTCTAAGTGATGTGGCTCTAAAAAGTATTCGTCATAGAAATCACAAAAATAGCATTTAGCTGGTTGTGAAGACATTATTTGCTTTATTGTCTCATTGGTTTTAAAACCATCATGGATAGTTTTATCTTGACGTATCTCTTGCTTGTCGTTTACGCCGTTAATAGGTCTTAAAATACCAAACTTACGGTTTATATGTTTCACTTAAACCCCTTAATACTATTAAGTAAGGTCTAATTAAAACATGTATATACTATTTTTAAAATAAAAAAAGCGCAGCCTAAGCCACGCTTTTAAACTTATTTATTATTGTATTACGCTTTACCAGTAATAGTGTTCGCAGCAGAGAACATGATGAAGCCTACGATTGATAACGCACCACCCACACCAATACAGATCCAAGCAGTTTTCTTTTTCTTTTGTTGATCTTCTTCTGATGTATACATCATATACAAACCAGTACCAACTAAGCCTAAACCAAGCACCATGAACACTACGATTAAGAATTTATAAACGTTTTGACCTAATGTTTCACCACGGCCTAAGATTTCATTCGCATCAGAACCAGCAGCGTGTTTTCCGTAAGCTGTACCACCTGGGTTCCATGTGCCAGTGTTTGCATATGCAACTTGACCCATTAATGCAGAAACAAAAGCTAAAAACATTACTTTTGCGCGGAATGCAGTCGCTTTTACAGTGCGAACTGAGTGTTTTACTAATGATACCATTGTCATTTTCCTTTTATTTAATATACGGGAGCTAATCTCCGCACTGTAATTAAACATTCTTAAAACCCTATTGCTTTAAGTTGCTTAATTTTAAACTTCTCGTTAAATATCTTCAATATCTTATACAAGGTTTTTAAGAAACTCTCACCCTATTTTAAGAAGATTGTTTAAAATATTGTAAAAAAGGTTCCTCCTATTTGTGTTCCAAAGGTATTAACAAAGACATCGTGTACGTCCTGAACGTATACGCATAATACACCTGTTATAATTAAAACCCATGCTTTGCGGTATGTCGCATTGCCTTGAGCATCAATTTTCTCTACAAAACCATATAAGCCACGAGCTACCGCTATAATCCCTACCAGTTGCGTAAAACCTACAACCGCCGTAACGATATATGCACCTAAATCATTAGCACCAGCATTAGGCAAGTAACTTTGTACCGTTACAAGTTCTATGCCATTACCACCAAACAATGAAGAACCTAGTGCACCAATGATATATCCGTCATATCCAAGTGATGCAAAAGCACCACCGATAAGAATCTTCAACAATGCCCCACCAGTGGTAGGCTCTTTCATTCCATGACCAAAGAACTTTTGTTGAGGTGATGATGCTTGCACTAAGTCAAAAAGCGCCGTGCCAGTAATCACCAACCCCGTTACAACAAAGCAAATGCGTATAAAGCTTAGTAGTGGACCGTATATGTTTAATATCGCTTTAACTATATCTAATGCATCCACGCTATTTTCCTTATTTCACCCAAATGGCTTGTTCGTTTTCGTCAACAGCATAGACCGTGCGATTGTCTGGCATCTTCTGACCTACATAGACTGTATATGTATGGTTTTGAGAATCTGTCATCCAAGCGCGATCGCCTACAACCGCAAAAGCATCCAAGCGTTTTGCACCTTTTGGAATTGATAAGGTTTTAGATCCCGATGTACTTAAAGCCTTTTGCTTAGTCTGGTCTTTAGCTATTTTGATTAAACTAGTCTTTAATTCCTTAATTGCCTGTTCTTGCAATTCAACAAGGTTTTTAAGATCGTCATTTTCAGCTTTCAGTTGTTCATTTTTGATTATGGTTTCTGATTGAGCAACTGCAGTTTGTTCGCCGTTTTGTACTTGCCCATGCGCTTGCTCTTTTTCTTTCAAACGTTGTAATAAAATAAGTGCATTCGTACCCTGACTTTGATAGAAGTTAACTGCCTCTATTCCTAGATCAGAATCAATCGGATACGACATGGATTTGTACATAATCATGTATTGACCAGTGGTAGGATCTTTAAACACAATATTTTCATCAACAATGAACGCCGTATCATCAGCAATACTATTGTCCTTTAAAGGTTGTTGATTTTGGTTGTATGTTGCTTGTGTTTGTTGAATGCCTTGACCAACAGTATCAATGGATTCTGGTGTTTGTTCTGGAGCAACTGCCGTGCTGACGTCTTTTGGTTTACTCATTTGTATCCAAAAGAAAGTACCAATCATAATTAAGGCAATAACACCAATAACAATAAGAAGTTTTGGAGGAATACCACCCTTCGCACTACCTTCGCCTTTTTGGGGTTTGCCTTCAGCATCTTTTAGATTTTTCTTTGCCTGTTCAGCAGTCATTTGATTATCAGACATTTCGCTTACCCCTTATTTTTCGGTGTTGTTACGTCAGCATCAAAAAAGACTTCAAATACTTTTCCGCTGTTAACGATATACGTAGTTGGTCGAACTGTTGATGTACGTGCCATGTTCGCCATTTCCGTACCAACGTTACCAATGATGTTCCCGGCAATTTCTTTATCGTTTGGCTCTTCCTTCGTGCTTACAACATTGCCAGTATTTGTGATTTGGGTTGTACCAATGTTTTGATAGGCTTGTCCGTAACCCTCAAAGATTCCAACAGTAACCATACCGCCAAGCTTTTGCAAAGTGTGTTTTTGGACTTTATCAGCCATGCCCGATTGTTTTGTTCCAAGAGTTAAAGCTCGTACTTGGATTGCATACTCTTCGCCCTTAAACAACATACGGGTAAAGTTAAATTCAATATCCGCAGTATTCAGACCAACAGTACCAATAAGTTTTGCGCCGTTAAATTTACCGCCAATAACAGTAGCAAATAGGTTTTTACCTTTATCAGTATTCACACCTGTATCTAAACGCGCTTTCATTGTTGTACCAGCTTTAATGATTGCTAGTCCTTTAGTAGATTCGCTAGTCGTATTCGCAACGTTCAAGCTTCCAAGGTTTTGTTGCCCTTCCGATGCTTTAGTGTTGTGTGAATATTTATATGTTGAATATCCGTTGACCTTGTTCTTTGTATTAGAAAACGCAGCAAGTTGATCAACAAAAGCAGTTTGACTTAATTCACGCGTTGCAGCATTACGTTCTGCATAAGCAGCTGCTTGTTGGCTATATACACTAGCAACATCATTAGCAGCAGATGAAGCATGTTCATATTGTTGCGCGTAGTTAGTTTGATAAATCGGTGCGTTTTGATTAGCACCGTTTTGTGTTTGTGGTTGTTGTGGTAGACCACCGCTAGTTGGTTGAGGTAATGCACCACCTTGATTTGCCATATTAGCTCTGGCCATCTGGTCAAGTTCAAGCGTAATATTTGGTGTACCACCTGTTGCAGAACCGTTTACAGGTTGCCCATTTGGACCTGTAATAAAATTCTGATCGTTCAGATCGCCGTTTGGATCTTGTGTTGCAACTGTTTTAAATTCGGGCAAATAGCTTTCACCATTTTTGCCAGCTCGAGCAGCTTCTTCAGCTTGTTTTTGACGTTCATATTCTACATATTCAGGAGGGATAACATTTGTACCCTGTCCTTGGATTTCTGGTGTAGCAATAGCAACCTGATTATCTAAAGCTAGTTGGTCACTTTTCCCCATTGGGTTAAACATAAAAAAGCCTAATCCACCAACTACTACCAAACCAATAATTGCAACAACGCGAAAGCGCGTATCTGCAAAAACACGTTTTTTGTTAGCAGTTTTAATACTTGTATTTTTCAGTTTTTTAGGTTGGTCTTCTTCTGAATGAACTTGGTTTGCAGAAATAATAGTTTCATCGGTAGTACCTACTTCAGTGCTACGACTAGAATTCTCTTCAATGTCATTCGGGTTATTTTGTTGGTTCGTTGAATCCATTTTTAATTCTCACTTAATGACTTAAAATGCGTCTTCGAGGTAAACAGTTTTAGGTGTACCGCCAGTCGTTGAAAATGTGATGTACTTCAGATCTTCAGAATCTTCATAACGGAAGATCTTCATACCGTTGTTAGCGCGGAAAGAACTCAAAAAGGCTGGTTGAATAACACCAAAGTTACTACGCACATATATATAGCCACCAAACTTCCAAGCACGGACATTAGGACTATCGGTTCGCATTTCAACAGCACCCTCAGGCGCTAAGCCATCCATAAATTGCAAACTCACACCATCTGGAATAATCGATGTTTGATTGCCTGTTGAATACATAGCTTTGGCTGTTGGGCTTCGACCAGGTATACGTGCGTCTACACGAACATCTAAATCACGTTGGCCAGTAGCTAACATCAAAATTACTGGAGCACCCAATCCCTTTAATGTGACCGTTACGTTTCCGAAAGCAGCTGGATCTAATGGTTCGATTGAAAGGATGTTAGTTTCAGGGATTTCGTCTGGCTCTTTTTCGTTTTGCTCACCTAAGCCATCTGAGAAACGTCCACGGTCCAAAGAAATCTTTTCAATGTTCCATGGATTTCCTGAAGAATCGGTAAAGACAATAGTAGATAGCATGCCAGCGCTTAAACGAATTACTGGCGGTTCCTCACCAGGGTTTAATGAAATACCCAAACTACGGGTTTTCGCTTGTGGCGTATTTACATAAGGACTAGAAAGGCTTCGTTTTTGTTGCAACAAAAGTCCTTTAACTATTTTTGTTTGCTCAGGTGTGAACTGCAAACCAACAAGATTGTGAACCTGTCTGTCAATTTCCGATGCTGTATCAACTACCTCAGGTGCAACCAAAGGAGATTGAGCATCCGCAAAAGTATTCGGAGGCATATCAGCAGCATTAACTATTGTAGTTAATGCAGTAGAAGCAAAAAGAGCCAAAGATAATTTTTTCAATTTCATAAGTATCATCCAATTAACGCGCTGGAGTTAACGTAATTGTCTTAACAGCAATACCGTTGTAGTTCAGATAAGAACGTGGATGCTCAACAATAGTAACTGTCGCAATGAAGCGGTGAGTCTCTTTAGGTTGTTTGTCACCTAAGAAGAATTGAGTAGTGATAGGAACACGAACAGTCCAACTAGGTTCTGCAGCATGTAAATCACGGTTTTCGATTTGTGGAACATCAGTAGCAGTAGTTCGCATCGTTAGGTTGTTTTGTACGATTGTGCCAACTGTTTGTGATTGAGCGATTTGCTTCATCAATGAATCTTTACCGCCCTCAGTGAAATACATTGAACCAGCATTGTTAATAACGTCACGCCAGTTCAAGAAATCAAAGTTGTAGACAGAAAGAATTGCACTCTTACCGAATTCAGAAATAACAACGTCAGTAACGCGAGGGTTTTTTGATGCTTCGATTGGACAGATAACCGAGTTATCTACTGTTTGAACAGCTTTGACTTTTGGGTATGCATTAAAGGCAGCAAAAATAATCATCGCAAGAACAGCACTCACGATAAAAGCGAAAAACACGAAAACAAGCCATCGTCTTAACTTTGCAATCTCCTTATCTTTTTCATCCACCTGTTTTCTGAGCCAAAGACTAGGATCACAAGAACCTATTTCAGCGTTTTCATTAGATTTGTCTTTAGACACAACAGCACTCCTATTTCGCTGGCTGATATATAACAGATGGAATTGGACGATCTGATTTAGAGCTAAGCACACACTTAACTGGTGTGCCGTCATCAAAAACCAAAGATTCAAAATCTGTTGTGGTGAGTTTAAAAGCTACAAAACTAAGCGTTGTTAAAACGGTTAAAATGCACAATGAGGCAAACGTACTAACCAACACTCTTAAAAGCCTTGCGTATTTTCTTTTACCTATTATTGATACTTCAGCGTAAGGAGAACCCCATGTTGAAGTAGTCAAATTAGTTTTAGAGTTATCCATTTAGTCAATCACTAAACCCGACTTTAATTCGTCCTTATAATAGTCGGTATTAAACTCATTTGCTATATTAAGATCAAAATAATAAAAGGTATCTAGGTTATTAGCTAAAAGTGTTTTAACAAATTCATGGCTACCATTAACGTTTTCAATAGAATCTAAAGTAGGCTTTATACTAAAACCACTATGGCCTCTCCACTTTCGCCCATAAAAGTTAGAAGCAGTATCTTTACCAGCATGTCCAAAAGCACCAGCTATCACAAACTTATCAATACCCTTTACCTTAGCATTTGCAATACATTGATGCCTTGTACTGTATAAAGTAGGTCGTTGATCTTCATTAGTTAAAACCTTGCCTCTAAGCTTAAAGTAATTGATATAACTTAAACGTAAACGCTCTTGCAGTATTTTAATAAAAGTCTGTTTTTCATCCCATCCAAAGGTATAGCCACTAGTTTTATTTAAACTAGATACCTTTCTCACATACCTATTTAGCAAGTTCCAATAAAGGTATATCTTTTCTTGATCTTCATGTTTAAGGTCATCAAGTATTAAATACCTTTTAAGTCCATTAGCCCGACCATGTGTAGCCTTGCCATTTTCCACAATCATGATCAGTTTTGGTCCTTTTACTGCACAACAGAATGAAACGGAAAACCACTCAACAGGACGCAATCCAACAACAAGATTGGCATCAACAAAAGCAACCATCATCCGATCAAACTCACTAACCCTGGTGTTACTCTCGTTCTTATGCTCGAATTCTCTTACCAAGTAGTTGTAAAACGTGCGTTCAAAGTACTTTGTTTTCAGCTCAGAAGTACGCTTAGGTTTGTCCTTATTAGCTGTATATTTTGTGTTAATGATTCTTAAATATAATTCTTCTAAAAAATATTCATCAAAACCAGCATCTATATCTTCATCATTAATAGAGCCATTATTTAGCTCATTAAGCTTTAGACCGATTCCATACACTAAATATGCACGATATGTTCTAAATGTAGATTCCGCGTAATAACCATTTTCAGATTTAGTTTTAAATTCAGAATATATGTTTTCATATAACATTTTTAAATCTAGCTCTGAACTATCTAAATGTTTATCAATTTTTTGCTTAAGCTCAATATCATATTTGGTCTTAGTAGAATACGGAAAATCTTCTATACGACTTGTGTATTCTTTTAATGTCTTTGGATAGCTATTAGGATTCTCAAAACTGCTCACCACTACCACCCTTTATCCACATGCAAAACATGAGCACATACTACAACGTTAAACACCTTTCTAAAAGTACTCGTTAAAACGTTTTTCACTTTAAGCAAAATGTTTTTCACTTTTAAGCCCAATAAATGCGAATGTCTTTTTTGACTCCTCTCTTGTTAGTACAGTGGAAAAATCAAAAAAATGAAGTTGAGAAATCATAAAAACACAGTGGTCCTTTTTTACAGTGAAGTGCTTGATATGCATAGTTTCAATAGTCTTTTGCCAGTTGCGATGCCTTAAATTTTTAGGGAAAAATACGACTCTAAGCCTATCATTATTGCAGTTTAATTGGTGTTTAAGGTGTCAAATCTTTATATTTAAGATGCACAGCACTAAACCATAAGATAGGTTTTTATAAGTAGCAGCTTTAATGTCTTTAAACTTTTAAATTAGGAATGGTATATACCAAGATGCATTTTTTCTTCAAACAGTTTTTATCAATTTATTTAATATTAAAGAAGCTGGCTTATAAATAAATTGCATTATCACCAATAATATTTTTAATATTAATTAAAAAAAGCATATTAACATCTTTATTAATATACTTCTATACTGTAAAATATAAATTACAGTATTAATAATATTTTAATTAAAAAAAGAATAAATGTACTTTGTTATTTTCTGTATAAATTATATTCTAAAAAAAGAACAAAAAAGAATAGAAAAGATAATAAAAAGAAAGAATAAGACTATAAAGGAATATAAAAGACGTCTAGCAAACTATAAGAGCTCATTTACTCTCTATAATTGATTGAAAAAAGTACGTTGTATTTCCATTTCAGATAGGTACTACTAAAAAAAAGCATTGTTTTGGACAGACAATGCACTTAAAAAGAGTATTTTTTACAGATTTGTCTTGTTTAGGCCAGGTACGACTGCCTGAAGAACGCCCTTAGATATACGTTAAAGCTTATAAATTAGGTTTAAGCGAGTGCCTAAAAGTCGGCTTTATACCTTTTAAGGGATTTTTTATAATTAATAAAGTGCATTTTAATAGTTTTTATACTAAAATCATTTTGTCTTTATACCCACTTAATCCGGAGTAAAAATGAAGCACAATAAAAAGCTTTTAAGCGTTCTTGTAATTGGTTTAATGATGTCTGGGTGTGCTAGTCGTGATGTAACGCAATTAAACGTAGCAATCCCTTTATCTATTATATCTGAAGCATCTCAAGAGGCTTTAATTGCACAACAGAACTTAAAGAACTCTTCTGCAATTCAAATGCAAACTGTTCAGAAGAAACAAGGTAGCATCAACCATGACCTTTTAAATATCGACTACATAGGCGATCCAATACCTTTAATTAAAAGTATTTCTAGCCAATACGGATACCGTTTTGTAGAAGCTGGTCCTACTCATGAGCTTCCAATTGTTAATTTTAATAAAAAGCGTCTTACTGGTGTAGAAGCTTTACGCGATGTTTCTGCATATTTAAATACTGCTTCGATAACTCTAGATCATCAAAATAAAAGTATTTTATTGACTTATAACTAATACCCTTTAAATCCTTTTATACATATCTGGAGTTTTTATGGACTACTCTAATAATGCTTCATTACAAGAGCTACTAAACCCATCTAACCAGTCTTCTTTAGAAGTTCATGTTAGTAATGTTGAACAGCAAGCTCGTTATGAAGCCATGCTTGAATTAGTTAAGCAAAAAGGTATTAAGTTAGGGATCAATACTTATTTAAGCAACGCTCGTGAGGTCATCAAAAGCCAAGAGCGTAACCTTGATACAATCTTTAACTTTAAACCTTACATGATCAAAGATGTTGTTGTTCCCCCGGTTATTATTGAATCAAAAGATGTAACTGAGACACCTAATGCCATGTCGTACAAGACGACTAAGCAGACTTATAAAATCTTGAAACAAGCTCGTTTCAGTACTCGTGCACCTGATTGGCGTCAGTACCTTGTTTTCCCTACACTTGATAGCAATGTTGATTACGTGACTTTCATTCCGAAAGAAATGTTACCAGCTAACGAACAAGAACGAAAAATATGGAAAGAGACTGCTGCTAAGTCTTATGAAATGGGTTTAGTTGAGGGCCGAAATATTGTTGAAGATGCAGTAGATCGTCTTAAACGAGATTATTTGGGGATGGTTACTTTCCATAAGTTTGTTTTAGAGGGCAAGTTATCAATGCCAGCAATTAGCAGTCAATCACTGGCTGTTTCTTCTACACAAGACACTATTGCTCTTGATATGAAATTGCTTCAAATCCAACAATTACCGCAGTTCAATTCAAATATTGAAACTTGGAAACCAATTCTCCAACCTGAACAAATTGCACCTAGCTATCAAATTCCAAAAATTAACCTTGTTAGCGAACCTTAAGTTCGCTAACTCAATTGGAAGTTTTAAATGCAAATGAAGGTTTCGACATTAAAAGCAAAATCTGCATTATTTGATGTTAACAAGATTAAAGGATCTGAAAATAAGATTCTGACAGCTACCAAAGACATTCGCAAAGACTACGATTCTAGCCGTGGTTTTGGTTTGGCTACATTAACAGCCATAACGACATACAAAGATCCGAAACAAGGGTTTAAAAGTCGCGATGAATTTGAAAGTCTTCTATATGAAGCATTAGCTCATGGTGCTTCAGATATTTTCATTAGTCCAGATCGCCCCATCACAATGATGAAAGACTTGGAGTTATATTCGTTAACACACCGTATTATCAATCGTGATGAAGCTCTACACATCCTAAGAACGATTGCTGATGAAAATGCCTACTTAGTCCTTATTAATAATAAGTTTATTAATAAGGCATATCGTATTCTGCAGAAAGACGCTTCAGGTAAGGAAACTCGTTATAACTTTCGTGTGAACGTATCTCGAACTTCGTATCGTGGATCTGGAGATTCTTTTCAGATAACGTTACGTACAATTTCTGGCATTCCCCCTCACTTTTCAAAAGTGGGTTTAGATGAAGATTTCATTAAAAGATCGCTACCTCACAATGGTTGCTACATCATTGGCGGAATCACTGGTTCTGGTAAAAGTACAACACTAGCTTCAAATATTCGCTATGTGTTGGAAAATAATACTCATATTCGTGGAAATATTTTGACTCACAACGAGCCTATCGAATACGAGTATGACGCAATTGAAAGCACACACAGTATTGTTAGTCAAAGCGAAATCCCCAATAACTTCGAGACTTTTGCGGATGCAAATAGAGAGGCGATGCGTAGACGTCCTGCTGCAGTTGAAATCGGTGAATTGCGAGATAAAGAAACAATTTCTGCAGCTCTAGAACTTTCTTTAACTGGCCACCCTGTTTTTGCAACGGTTCACGCAACCACCGTAGACAAAATTATTCCACGTATGTTGAAGCGCTTTAAGCATGAAGAACATCTTCAGGCTGCAGCTGACATTATTGGTTCAGTTTATACATTGATTGCTCAACGTCTTGTTAAAGATGTGAACGGCAAGGTATTTGCTGTAAGGGAACACTTAATTTTATCACCTCAACTGAAAGAAGAATTGCTTTTAATTGATGATATTCATGCTCAACAGAAGTTTATTCGAGAGTTAATGATTAATTCTGATGGTTCAGATCCAAACATCAGTAAGAGTTTCAGGAAACAAGCTGACGATCTACTCAAAGCTGGTCGTTTGCATGAAGACTACTATTACAAACTGATTTATTAAGAGGCGAATATGGATGATCAATATGCACACTGGTCGCAATTTAGATTAAATCTAATCCTATGGGGCGGTTTAAACGGATATTTGTTTATACCTTTTCTAGCTGTTGTTATTAAGTTTTCCTTGTTCAAACTTATGCTTTTCATCGGCTTGATAGTAGCAACATTGGTTATTGAAAAAGTATTTAAATACAAATACAGCTATATCCCCTCTGCTCTTAGACGCTTAGTTTTTGGGGGCAATAAATACACTAGACGCGGTAGAAGACGTTACTCGTTGTAAATCTTGAAAAATTGAAAGGTAAACTTATGAAAAATACTCAAAATGAAAAACCAGCGATTGAAGAACGTTATATTGTTCTAGGTATTGATGATGGACATGGCGGTACAAAGCTTTATGCTGGTCTAGATCAAGATGGAAATGAAATCAAACTGACTATTCCTAGTATTGCTTATTCAGGAAAAGTCCTCACTGGCGAAGAGGATTCTACTGACTATTATGTGGTTAAAGTAAATGAAAACTTTTATACAGTTGGTAAGAAGATCAATAGTAGTGTTCCTCTGGATACCAGAACAGACGAATACCCGACATCTGAATATAACAAGGCACTAATACACCAGGCAATTAAGGCCTATATTGACCATATCGGAACATATGATGGTAGAGCGTTTGCAATCGCTACTTCACTTCCTGTTAGTCGCTATTACACACCTGAAAAAACCAAAAACATGCCACTTATTGATATGAAAACTAATTTTCTACTCAATGGTGATGTTTGCTTCAACTTAAAAGATCATAAAGCTGGTAAACCGCTTAATATCATTAAAAGACATATTGTTAAATGTGAAGCTCAAACAGCTTATTTTAATGAGATTATTGATGTACACGGAAACGGTTCAGAAGATAGTGATCTTTTAATAAGTTCTGAATGTGCTGTAATCGATATTGGCGGTAAAACCACTGATATTGTAGTCACATTAGATGGAGGAAACATGCTTGATGGCCATCGTTCTACATCACGTAACCTTGGTATTCTTACCATCTATGAACGAATCACTAGCTTAATTCTTGAATCTGGCTATAAAACAGTTAACGCTAACTGGCTAGATTTCGCACTAAAATCTGGAACTTATGGTATAGGATCTCAAGCCAAAGATATTACAGGTTTAATTCAGCAAGCTAAAAACGAATTCATGATCGAATTAAATAACTTTATCTCTAAACAGATCGGTGGAGGCGATGATTTAGCATTAGTATTATTTTGTGGAGGCGGTGCAGCTTTTCTTGAAAAAGAGATTAAAGAAAAGTACGACTTACCGAACGTAAGAATCGCTGAATCACCAGAGTACGCCAATGCTAAAGGTTTATATAAGTTAGCTAAATACATGTATAAAATGTACGCAGAAATCAAATGACAGATTCAAACTACATACAACTATCCTATCAATTAATTCACTTAACAAGAGAAGATCTTGATGTGATTAGTAATGTTAATAGAAATCTACCAGGTCTAGACTTAAACGCTTTTAGTTTAAGTCTGCTGTATTTAGGATTTATCTTTTGTACTGACAAGCAGAAGATTTTTCTAAATGCGCCAGTGCAAAATGAAATAGACGAGACGTTTGCACAGCCTGTACGAATGAAAATAGATAAAAATGCAAATCAAAAACTATTTAATTCAATTAAAAAACATCCTCAAGGAAAGCTTCGTAGAAATTACATAACTGCTGTTTTACATGCTGGTATAGCGGTTCTAATTGAGCTTTCATACCTTTATAAGTTGTATGAAGTTAATGAGGATATGGCAAGCCTATATTCTGTCAATTCTTTCCTATTAAGGTTTGGCTTAAGTACTTGTGTTGAAACATACACCAAGTTTAATACTGCTTACTATGTGTACGATATTGAATATCTTGAAAAAAAGTATCTTGATCATATATCCATACAAATACCAGAAAGTAGTAAGGAGCAAATTGAACAATCACCTAAAAAGCCCGTAACTAATTCTATCAAGAGCAAGGAGGTTCCTGTTCAAAAAGCAGTTAAGATAAAGGAAGCTAAACATACTGAACATAAAAACATTCAGGACCACTCCCCTACCGTTGAAACATCTCAAAATACCGAAACGTCCGAAATTAACAATGCTAAACCAAGTCAAAACGTATCTGAATCAAAACCAGTAACCAATCCAAGTAGTTCGGATTGGCTTAACCAGACTTTTAATCCAGATCTATTATAAAAAAAACCGGCAATGCCGGTTTTTTTCATTCAAAGTTTTGAAACTTCAATCATTCAAGCTCTTAAAAAACTCTTCAATTTTTCTAGCTTTCTCTTCTGTAATATCTGCATCCAAGGCTACTCGCAACTTAAGTACACTCTTACCTTTGGTACCACATTCAGAACTCATAGAACCAAATTTAACGCCCTTATCTGTCTTAAAATCGAATTTAATCTTACTCGGTTGTTCTTCAGTAGTAGCTTCTTCAGTTTTTTCAGGCTTAGTCGCCTTATTTGCTTTTTCTTCTTCACTCAAAATAGCTATAAATCCTTTATGACGCTTGCCCGTGGATTTAAATTCTTCAACGTATTTATCCCATTCTGGTCTTAACAAGTCGAAAATTGCTTTTTCAGTTTTAGTTTCTAAAGCTTTATTTATTGCGGTATTCACTTCTTGAGCAATATATCCAGAAATTAGCTCAGGATCTTCGTTCAAAGAGTCCAAAATGAACTCAGGTAAGTCTAGAATATATTTGAGACGGAAATACTTCGACTTATCAATCGCAAATTTTTCAGTAACAAATTCATAACTTTCAAAAGGATAACCAAACTCTTCACATAATTGCTTGATTTTTAATATGCTTTCAAAATCTGAAAGATTTTGTCTAGCAGTATTATCCAATAAAGCTGTTATAGCAGCTTTATCATCATTCATAGATGTTTTAACTAAAGCAGTAATTCTCTTGAGCTTTAAAATCTCTTTAATTGCTCTAAAACGTCTCTCACCAGCAATTAACTCGTAACGATTACCCTTCTGTCGAACTGTAATCGGGTTAATTTGTCCATTAGTTTCTATATCAGCAGCCAAAATTGGCAACTTCTCATATACACGTTTATTCATGATACGTGGTTGATAAGGTGATGGATCAATTAAATCAATGTCGATTGATTCTAAATGAGATCCGCTAACAATATTTTTTGTTTCTCGCTTAGCTAGTGGGTTAAGACTCCCCTCTTCTATGGTTGGAGTCGCTGTATTTTCTTTTACATCAGTAACTTGAGCATCACTCCCTGTTGCATTAGCAACAGATGTTTTTTTCATGCTTTTTACTTTATCTTTAAAGTTCATATCAGCACCTTATAATTTTTTGTATTCAGAAACCATTAGATCTACAAGTTGATTAATTGCTTGTTTTGCTGGTGTTTCTTTTCCAGCATCCAGATCAAATACGGAACACTTAACATATGATGCTTGACTAAAAACCGTAGCATTTGGAATACAGATTAATTCCTTATTTACCAGTTTTTCTTGCAATTTTGGTTGAGCATATTCATTGCGAATATCTTCAGCCAAGGTAAGATCCACTGTATTACGCTTGTTATAAAAGTTTAGTACTGGCGATAGAATTTTTAAATCTGGATTGCTTGTCTCTAAGTCATCCATAGAGTTAAGTATATCTTCCAAACCCTGAATACTGTATTCACCCTGTAATGGAATTAATAAACTGTTTGATGCTAACAAAGCATTAAAAGTTAGAGTTTCCATTCGCGGTGGACAATCTAACAAAATAAAGTCGAAATCCCCTTTTATCTTTCTTAATACACTTCTAATAATTTCATTAGGAACTGGACTAGAACGCTGAATATTGATTTCAACATCACGAATGTTATTAGCACAAGCAATCAAAGACACATTTTCAAAGTTGGTTTTATCTGGACCTTGTATAACATCGTGAATGTTAATTGTTTTATAGTTTTCAAAAATATCTTTTAGAGTGCCATCTATATCGTTAATATCTGGAACATTTGAAATATGTTTTGTTGCATTACGTTGGCTATCTAAGTCGATTACTAAAACCGTATAACCTAATTTTCCAAGCTTAGCAGCACAATTCACCGTAGATGTTGTTTTGCCCACACCACCTTTAAAGTGGATGCTTGTACAAATATAAGTTTTTCCTGAGTTCTTTTCCATTTTTCAATCACCTTTCAAGTAAAGTCAAACAATACAATATTTGAAAAATATTTAAAATACTTTTTCACTTTATTTTTAATATATTTCAACTTTTTCAATCTATATGCCTAACATGTGTCCATATCTTATGTGTTTTTCATTATCAGACTGATAACAGCTTTAGATTCCTTGGCGTGGATTTTTTCATTATCAGACTGATAACAGCTTTAGATCCCTTGGCGTGGTTTTTTACATTATCAGACTGATAACAGCTTTAGATTTTTAATCGTGGATTTTTTCATTATCAGACTGACAACAGCTTTCGATTTTTAATCGTGGATTTTTTCATTATCAGACTGATAACAGCTTTAGATCCCTTGGCGTGGATTTTTTCATTATCAGACTGATAACAGCTTTAGATCCCTTGGCGTGGTTTTTTTCATTATCAGACTGATAACAGCTTTAGATTCCTTGGCGTGGTTTTTTTCATTATCAGACTGATAACAGCTTTAGATCCCTTGGCGTGGTTTTTTTCATTATCAGACTGATAACAGCTTTAGATTCCTTGGCATGGTTTTTTTCATTATCAGACTGATAACAGCTTTAGATCCCTTGGCGTGGTTTTTTCATTATCAGGCTGATAACGGTTTTTCGATTCTAAATCGTTGATTTATTCATTATCAGACTGATAAAAATGGAGTTGCCAAGAAGAGGGGAGGGCTTACTACTACTTACAGTTAAATAAATGAGTAGACGTTGTGAAATGCACAACTGAAAATGATCTATATTAGCTGAGTAGGGGAGTGCCCTATTCAATAAAAAGACTACCAACAATATTTATAGAGAAATTTATTATATAGGCGGTTAATCCACTTAAATGTCTAGTAGGGGAGGGCTTCTTATTCATTCTTTTTAGTATTTGACCAAGAATACTGGCTTAGTGTTGAGATTGACCTGATTTAAGCTTTAAAAGGTATTAAATGCCACTTTAGTCAAGAGCTTAAAACCAGACTTAAAATCCTTAAAAGGTTTAAGGGGAATTAGATTAAAACCAATATTAACTATATAATACCCAACAATACACATATTAATAGGCTATAAAATGGCAGATCCAAAAGATAAGCTTGTACATGAGAATCATATTTATATATTTACTGTTGTTATGGTTTTAGTGGCTTTTTTGGCTGTATGGTTTGCTTATAAACCTCAAATTGTAGGGTTTTTAGTATACACAAAAGGCATTTTAATTATTCCTCTATGGTGGATACATAGCATATTCAAAGCTATCGGGCTTAACTACGTGCCTTTACTAAGTGAGTTGGTGTATTCAACAGAACACCTATGTAAACCAACAAACAATTGGCTTCCATTATTTTGTCAAAATAAGTTTAGCGAAGTCACTATTTTTCAAATTTCAAAAGCCAGTCAAGCATGGAATTTATTAATATTTTTGCTGGCAACACCTTGGATAAAGAAAGCTTATGACCGCTTCAACAGCGAGCATCCAGCACGGGGCTTTATCAAAAGCATGAACCTAGAAGAGTTCATAGAGGAACAAATTCCAAACCAAAGACACTTACAGGTTTTTGGTCCATTAGACTTGTCAAAATATGATACGAACAATGGTCATTTTAAAGCGCTAGATTCAACTTATGAGTTTGCAAATAGGCATGAGTTAATTACAGGAACTAAAGAGCGCCTTGTGAACATTACAATCAACGGAGTAACGAAAGAATATAATGATAAAAGTGAAACAGTACCTATCATAGATGAAGAGAAGTTTTTAAATGTCTTACGTGAACAACTAGGGGATCTTTGGATAACCCTTGATAATTCAAAAGAAACATCACCCGATGAATTATCGTATTTATCCGATGTTGATACAATTTTGCTAGCTTTGTATTTACCAGTAGCATGTGCAACCGATGAATCTATGGATGATGAAGAGTTCCGTAAAATCAAAAAAGATTCAACAACATTAATTAATTACTATTGGGATATTTGCACAAAAAATATACCTAACAACCCATTGTTTGCAATTGAAAATCAGTATGTTGAGGGCGATCGTAAGCTTGTAGGGTTTAATTTTGATTTCCTTAGAAAAAGAATTCACAAATACATTAAACATCCCGTTGCTACTAAGATTTTTAAAAACCATGCATATGTAAGAACTATTTTGTGTGAGGTTGTATTAACAGCAAGACAACTAGGTGTAATGCCACCAACAGATATACGCTGGTTAAAACTATACAATCGAACTGCATACGCATTCATACAGAATATTGGTAGACCGTCTTTGTTTAGTGAGGGTTTAGGTCCAATCTCGCATTATCTAATTGAGGTGAAATTAGGGAAGCCATTAGAAGAGCCAGACTTTAACATTGGCCTTGTTGGTTTTGAATACGAATTATTGAGTTTTGCCATGACTGAAGCTAGACAAAAAGCTGCTGAAGATGTGAACAGTATTATTCGAGTAGTAGAGTTTACGGACAAGGAATTAAACAACGGATCTTATAACTCTAAAAACAATGATAAAGATGATTTTAAGTATAGTGACGATCATGTTTTTGATATGGTGAGCGTAGAAATACCACAGGATGAAATACAAAAAAACAAGCAAAAAGGGTTTTAGTCTTAAACTTATAAGTTATAATTGACCGGTATTAAAACACCGGTCTTTTTTATTTAACTATTTTTTTAAAACCATATTTTAACTATACTGCTAAAACATGGCTTAAAAGGTAATACTCTAAAATGCTTTTAAATAATTTCACTAAAATAGTAGCAAGTTGCGCTATTAGTATTATTACAATCTCTACTTACGCTGCACCATCTCAGGACCTTACTTCTAAGATGCAAAAAATGGGCAAAGTAAAAGAAGTTAAACCCTTTAGTGGAGGTTTAACTTCTTGGATTCTTGAGGCACCTAATGGGAAAAATGCGGTGTTTTTTACAACATCCGATGAAAAAGTCATCTTACATGGTACAGCTTGGGATTCTGCTACTAAAAAAAATATATCTGAGCCTCTTAAATTAACTGCAAAAAAAATGAATACACCAGCACGACAACCAACAGCTTCCGTTGGGAATTTGGCCAGTGCATACAATCATCCAGTCTTTAAAGCTGTAAAAACGCTTTCAGGGTTTAAAGAGGGGAAAGCGAATGATAACAACACTGTTTACATCATTTACGATCCACGCTGTAAATATTGTCACGAAACATTCAACCTTTCTCGCTCATACGTTAAAAGCGGTGCAACTATTAAATGGATTCCAGCTTTAGTTCTAAACCAAAGTGAAAACGGAAAACAATTAGCAGCTGGAATTCTTCGTAAACCATCTGAAGATACTATTAATAAAACCTTTAATGGAACAGATGAAGAAATTAACTCAATTAAAGTGATTCCTACACCACAGGAACTTGCTGAGTTGGATAAACACTTAGGCGCTCTTCAATCTATCTTCTTCTATCACGAAGATATTGTTGCAATGCCAAAAGAAGATCGTGAACAGCGAGAAGCAATTCGTAGCGCTGGACAAAAGCCACAGCCACTAACTGCTGGTGTACCAGTTGCTATCTTTGTAAATAAAAAGACTGGAAAAGTTGAAGCTCGTAGAGGAACTTCAGAAACAGCCACTCTTGACTATATTTTCAAATAAGAGGGAATTGAGATGAACAAAACTCAATTGAAAGCTTTCCAATCGATTGTCGGAAACTTTTCACCTTATTTCTCTAAGATAAACAATGAGTCTATGTTTTTAGATTCTGACCTTTCTGGAGATACGGATAGAAATCGCCAGGTGAGCATCTTCAATATAGATGCAAAGGCCACGGATCTACTATTAACGATCAAAGGATTTGATCAGGTCGAGAATAATTTGTTTAGAGGACAAGTTTTCTTAAAGTCTGACGAAAACACAGAAATTCTTATAAGTGAGCCATGCTATTACTTAAACAAAAGCAAGGTTCGTTTCAGTACATATGAACTTCAGAGCTACATAAAGGAAGTTTGGCATCAAGCTCTAAATGAATATAAGGCTGATGTTACAGACAGCCCTATACGTTCTAATGAAGAAAAATACAGCTTATCTTTAGCAGATAGATTCTCTAGTTTTAAAACGTCTTGGCCAGCTATGGGCATTGTAGCTGCAGTAGTTGTTTTTGCTGGAGGCGGTTACTTTTTAGGTTCAGGTACTAATGAGAAAAATGCATCTTCAGAAACAAGTTCGCAACAACTAAGCACATCTGATAACCCTGAACTTGACGGTAAAGCCTTGGCTCTTAAAAACATGGGGTTAGATCCTAACTCAATGGCTTTTGATAACTCATGCTTTCAAGAAAAATAAGGTGAAATATCTATGAGAGCTAGACGAATAGAAAACCTTGAAGCATTACAGCTAAAGGCCTCAGAAATAGCACAAATAACCGTTAAAGAGTTGGAAGCACGACACTATTTAGTTTGGTGGTTGAGCTCATATGACCGAAACATGAAACGTGGCTATAACAATGAAACCATTTGCTTAAGCACCTATCAGGTGAATGAGTTTTGTTTTTCATATGCAATCACAAGCGAAGTTGAAAAGTTTTATTTACTAATACAACCCGAAAATTGGTTTTTAAATGATTTAACTTTCGAGTCTGCTTCTATAGATGAAAAAGGCTTAGTTTTAAATTTAGCTGAAGTAAATGATCAGTTATTCAAGCTGTATATATCGCGAATGCAAATCAGATTTAATCTTGATGAAATTCATGCTGAACGTTTAACACACGCAAAGAAATATGCAAAAGAACTGGTCTTTATTCAATACAACCCACAGAAAAATCAGGTCATGAATGTAGGTGTTTCTATCAATTTAGAAAACAACACAATCACTCGAAAATCATCAAATCAAACGGCAAAAAATAAGCGCTTGAAAGGGGCATTCTAATGAAGAAATCAAACTATTTTAAGGTAATTGGTGCAATAGCAGTTTCAACAGTTGTTTCACTTGCTTATGCTGGCTTTACTGAAATTAATAGTTCTGGAGACATTGTATCTAAAGACAGTGCAAATGCTTTACGCACCAGTTTTTCAACACCAAATCAAAATATACCAGCGCCATTACGCACATATTCACTATGGGATAAGATCTCAGAGACAACCAAATATAATGGCACAGTACAACCAAAGCCAACACCTGTTGCAATTGAGAGTACATCTTCTCAAGCACAAAATATTCAAAGCAAGAGCAATATTAATGTGGCTAACATAGAGAGCCAACAGGAAATCAAAAGATTACAGGCAGCACTAAAAGAGAAAGAAACTGAGAATAACAAGCTCAAATATTCAAACCTTGAGATGCAAGTGCAAGTAGTTGAACTAAAAAGCGATATAAACGAACTGAAGCAACAAGTTAACTTTTTAGCAAGCCAGATGCAAATTGTTGAAAGCGATGTGCTTGTAATGAAAAACAAAAAACCAAGTTCTTTTTTAGCACGAAATTAAGCAATGGTTGTGAAGAAAATTACTCAAAAACCTACCAGTGAACAGCAACGAGCAATTGATAAAGCAACACGACTAAAAACCAGTTTTAAATTGATTGCTTTTGCTGGTACTGGTAAGACTACGACATTGATCCATTGTAGTAGTGCTTTGCAACAACTAGGTAAGCTTGGACTATATCTATCATTTAATAAAAAGATGGCAGATGAAGCTAATCAAAAATTCGCTGAATATGGGCTGAATTCAGTCACATGTTCTACATTCCATTCTCTAGCTTACAGAAATATACCTGGTTGGCTGAAAAATAAGATTAACAAACCTACGTTACTTCCTAAAGATATTGTTCAAAAGTTTAAGCTTGAAAACATTCGATTTCAGTACAACGGGAAAAACCGACAACTCACCGATCTAACATTAGCGCTGATTATCCTTAATACATTACGTTATTTTTGTATGACAGTGGATCAGACTGTTACCAATGATCATGCTTACATAGCTTTAAAAGAACAAACATCAATTAAGCGCAATGACGTTCTTGAAGATAAAATCACTTCAATTGCGAAAATGATCTGGAATGATGTAGTTGATCCAAACGGTGATTATGGTATTACACACGATTACTATCTCAAGTGGTGGGTACTGCAAAAACCACAACTTGATTTTGATTACGTGATGGTAGATGAAAGCCAAGATAGTGACCAATTAATACTAGACGTACTCAAACGTCAAAAAGCAAAAGTTATTTTTGTTGGAGATCCATACCAAAGCATATATGGCTTTAGGGGTGCGAAAGATATTTTACAGAACCTAGATCTTGAAGCATTGTACTTAGAACAGTCGTTTCGGTTTGGTAATGCAGTTGCAGATATAGCTAATCTACTTCTCAATAAACTTTTTGGTGAAACCAGACAGTTAAAAGGTTTACCAAGTAAAACGTCAAAAGTTACCACTTTCAGTACATCAAGTTATGCACCATCTTCATTGAACGCGATTATTTGTAGAACAAATGCTACGGCTTTTGAATACTTTTTTAAGTTTCATGGCTACCTTAATGGCGAAAAGAAAATACGTCTTGAGGTTGATGGAAAGCGCAGTAAAGATATTTTCAGTGGGATTTTTCAACTGAGAGCAAATAAACGGCCAACGTGTAAAGAGCTTCAAAACTTTTCTTCCTACCAAGAGCTTGTGGACCATATACAAGTGTTTGGAGAAGTGGAGGGGGCAACTACAGAATTAAAAACCTTTCTGGATCTAACAAACCAATACTCATGGCAAGTGATTGAGTGGGCGTTAGAAAATAGTATGGCTGATGATGAAACTGACCCAAAAAACACTTTGGTCATTAGCACATCACACAAGAGTAAAGGTTTAGAGTGGGATAATGTCCTAATCGCAAAAGGCTTTAACTATAAAATTCTCGATAAAAAGCTAATGATTTCTGCAGATGAAAAACGGCTGTTGTATGTGACCGTAACACGAGCCAAAAACATATTATTTACAGATGGCATTAATGATTTATTGGAACACTTAAATTCAAAAAATACGGAGATTTCAAATGCCTAATCAAGTTGAAGTTCTGCAAAATAGAGTGTTTCAGGCATGTCACAATGCTAGTTATATTCGCGGAGAGTTTCATCACGAACCGTATATCATGGAGCTTGTTAAGAAAAAGGGCTCACAGGTCGCAGATATAATCACACCACTTCTTGAAATGTTTCATCTAATTGAAAAGGAAACAAAGTCAATCTTTAGTTTCACGGAAGATTTTAATTTCAAGCAACGCCATTTTGAACCAGGTGTTTATCTCAAAACTAAAGAGATATTAAATGGTGTAGAAACGTTCGATGGCCTGGCTATCGTTGATATTCCTTCAGGATCTTTTAGAAGCATTGTCATAGATTCAGGCGGTGGAATTGCTTCAAGTAAACATACAATTGAGCAGTTTAAGGAATTAAAGGGGAGATATTTAATTCCATTTTATTTTGATGGAATATATGTGCACCCTCACTGTTATACATATTTTTTCATCGAAAATGATATTAAGAGGGTGATGCCCCTTGAGGCTTATGATTCAAGCAAAGTAGGAAATGAGCAAAACATGGGCTTGCATTGGGTAGAAGAAGCAATTGAATACGGTAATCTTCACTTTGGGTTTGAAGTTGAAACACCAGATACCGAAACAATTATAGAAAAAGTCTAAAACCAAACGACAAAAAAGGGCATCTTATAGATGCCCTTTTTATGTTTTGAAATTAATAAGAAAGGTCGATTGCCACTTGTGCTAAAGATGTAAAAGCAGAGGATTCACACATAAAAGATTGACGAATAAAAAACGATGGATTGTATGAGCTCACCATAGTTTGACTATCACAGTTTTGGCTAAATTTAATATGTTGTGTATTGATTGCTTGCCAAGCTGCAGCATTCTTTTGACTTTCCGCACGAACGTCTTTGATGAAACGTGTTAATGATTGGTTGTATGGTGTATTGCACTTAAGTTCTGGTGAACCGTACTCAGAATCACGCGCTTCATTATAATTAAACACGCATTTTTGATACTCAGCTTGTACCTTGTTATAAGCTTGAATAGCTTCAGCTTTGGTCTTATAACCAGCGTTGGCAGATGACGTAATAATGGTAGCAGCACATAACAAAGCTAAACTTAAAAACTTTTTCATAACCTGATCCTTTATTACTTCATTAATGCCGGAATAAACATTGCCCAACCTAATTTATTGGTCGCTTTACATTGCATGCTTAGTGTTTTGTACTTTGCAGTCTGGCCAGCGTATAACTGATCGCAGTTAGCAAGTAACTGAGTAAAGTTTCGATTGTGATCAGCTAGAACACGCGGAGCTTCTTCATTATTAATATATTTAGAAGCAAGGCTACCAAGCTGACTTGCGCGGTTATAAACATTTGTATAGCAATTTAGGTGTTTTGCATCAAATGGATCGTTAGAAACCGCAGCACATTTAACGTTTACTAAGCGCAGTTTTTCAAGTTCAGCACGAATAGAGTCTGAGCTAGTATTAGCACTAGCATTAAAAGATGCACATGCTAAAAGGCTAAAACCCAATAAAGACAAAAATCTGTTTTTCATAATATTTCCTTTAATTGCTCTATTAAGGGTATTCAGAATAGTAAGGGCATAAACGCATAACAATACCTTCAAATGTAACGGCTTCAGCTAAAGTCACAACACCATCTCGAGGGTTTCTATCGAGGTTTCTGTTCGCATTATATTCACGACTAGGGCTTTTATATGGTCCACCTAAAACTAGAGCATAAAACCCAGCTATTGTTTTATTATTATAGTCGCTTTTACGTTGTCGTGCTTTTACTGCAAGATATAAATCTAATAATTCGACTTGTTGTTGAGCACTCAGTGTAGTGATTTGCTTAGGGTTTGATTTAATTGAAGCTGGTATTCCTCTCGCTGTTAAATCTGAAGCATTAATATCTGTTATACCAATTTTAGTCCATTGACTTAAACCATATGCACCAGCGTTGTTGTCAATTTTAAGATTAAAACCGGCAGATTCAAAACCAAGAATAGCTGCAACGTCATTAGGGTTATAACCATGTTTTAAAGAAACACGTTTAATACCATCTTTAACCGCACCAAAAGCACCTGGTATACCCCAACCACATTTACGATCTGGAGTACCTTGTCCACCTTTTAAGATTTGTGCATCTGAATAAACTTGCCCGTTTCCACCTTCCTCAAAAAGCTGTTTCATTTCAACTACTGCTACTTCAGGAATAACAGTTGGTTGTTCAGCTTTCGTATAAAGTTCATCTACACGGCCAGAATAGCGTTGAGTTTCTGACGCTGTATAAGCTGCCAAAAGAGCCTCTAAGCGTTCATTTTGTTTATGGATCTCTTTAGTCAAATAGTTTTGTGCATTGATAATGTTTAGCTTTTCAATCAAAAGCCCCATCATCGACATAGTTGCTAATTCATTAAACCATTTAGAGTTGCCATAACGTCCAGTACCAATGTTTTCAATTAATTCTGCTGGCGTAGAATTAAGTGCACCAATATCAAAACCCACATCATCAGCCGTACCACCAAAAATAGTTCTAGGCGGTGCATATTGAGCAACATCATTTGCATAAATGGTACCGCTTGCAGCTGCTTCAGGTGAGATAGTACCGTCAGCAATCATTTGAGCGACTTGCACTTGTGCAGATCCATAAGCATCCATCGAAACATCGCCACTAAATGCAAGTGCTGGAAGCTTTTTGCCTTGTTTTACTGCAATGCCATCTACCGATGAAGAAACGGGGAGGGTGATTCCTGTTGATGATGAATATAAGGCATTCCATTGAGTCCTAATGGTGTTACCCAAGTACGGTGTGTATTTGTTTTCTAATGCTTGTCCTTGTGGCGAGACACTAATCACAACGTCTTGAGGTAAATATGGCGTAGGATCTGTTAACTTATATTCAGAACTACCCACATATGGCGCAGATCCTTTAACGCGTTGCTGAAGTGCAATGGATGGATTTTTAAAAACTTGATCTAAGTTTTTATTCAGCCAAACATCTAGCCCACGTTTTGCCTTTACACCATATTCAATGTGCAAATGCACGGCACATGAACCACAGCCTTTATTTGACATGTGTGCGATGTTTTGACCAGCTTGAATACGTTGACCAGGGTAAGCGTTATATTTTTTTTGATACGATGGATCAGTATGGCGATACATGATTCGATCGCCAGTATCCATCTGCATAATTAGTGGGTTAGTGGTTGATTGGTTGCTTGCACCAGATGAACGTGTGTCATAAGAGATAATAGAACCTGAACCAATTGCTTTAAGTGTAAGGTCATTAGGATTCGCACGACTAATATCAATACCGTTATGACTACCAGCAGCGCCCCCTCGCAAACGAAATTCACCAAAACGACCAGCACTACGGCGCCCATCATTCGGCATGATCGAATATTTATGGAAAATCATTTTTTGAGCGTTGTTAGGAACTTTTGCCGTATTAGCATTTGTAGCGGTTACGTTTTCAGAAATAGGATCGGCGTTAGCGGTATAAATAAAAGCCGAACAAGTCACTAAAATTGCGACTTTAATGCCACAGCTCAAGGGCTTTAATTGAAATGAGGGTTTAAATTTCATAAGTGAATCGCCAGGCTTAAAGGAAGTTCTTAAAATAAATTAACTTCTTATTAAATGTCCCTAATAGCTAAGTGGACGGATTAAGTATATACGATTAAATACTTATTTTATACTTTAAAAAAAGTTTTTAGGTTTTGTTTTAAGATAGTATATACATATAGCGTTAATCTTATTGATAGGTTTAAGAATAAGGTTACATGGTTTTAATATTTTAATTTAATAAAAGTAGTGAGGTATCTAAATATGTTAAATCACGCACACGTTTTAAGCGCTACTTTCGACCAAGCGATTGACCGTGCTTCAATGGGATTAGACTTTTTAATCCAAAACAAAGTACACATGAAGAATGAAAATGCCTTGTTAGCTCACATTGAAATGCTAGAAAACAGAATCAAAGGTATTACAAATCAGTACAACGAATTGGTTGCTGAAGCGAACGCACACATTGATGACGTTACAAGCAAGCACAATGAGCTGGCGAACAAGTACAACAATGTTTGCGCCCAAATGAAAGCAAAAGACATCGAGCTTAATAACAAGCAAATTGAGTTAGAAGAAGAGCGTATCAACAACTTTGACTTACTTGTGCAAAACCGTTCATATAACAATTTGAACCGTGCTTACAGTCATGCAGTTGGTCAGCTAGAGAAAGATCAACAGCAACTTGTTAATATCGGCGTTCGTAGATTTATTTTTAACTCTACAAACAAAAACAACATTCAGAAAATCAACTTTTAATTATGAATATTTTGATAAAAAAAATGGTGCTTATAAAGCACCATTTTTTATTGTCTAGATTTTAAGGTTTACCTTTAAACTTAGACAGAGTTGAACTTAAACCTGAACGCACACGATTAGTCATAGTGCTACGGCCAGAAATATTAGATTTCTTGGTTGCACTAGAACTAGCACCAAAACGTGCATTAGGAGTCGAACCAGTACCATACGTATAGCCAGTACCACTTGCAACATTCACACTACCGAAAGTAGAACCAGTCTTAGATGCTGATGCTTTAGCTACACCACGATTAAACGTAGAAGCTGTTTTTCCGTAAGCATTTGCACCATATAGACCACCACCAGTAGTAGGCGTATTATTTGTACCACTTACACTTGTAGCACCCATACCGAATGTAGATTGACCTTGGCTTGGGGTAGGTGATGTTGGTTTAGCACCAAGACCAGTTCTACCACCCGTACCACCAGTGACACCACTTGGAGTAATACCACCTGTACCACCAGTTGCAGCGCCAAAAGAAGCGGATCTAGCTGGCATGTTTACAGGGCTATATGCAGTCGTACTACCAGTACCGCCTAATGTATTACCACCTGTACCACCATTGCCACCACCACCACCTTTCGGATTATTTGGACCACCCTTACCACCATCAGGACGTCTACCAGGCGGTAAAGGACGGCGAGATGCTGGAGATGGACCAGACAACGTACTTGCAGCGCCACCAAACTTTTGAATAGCTTCTTTTGAGTTTGTTTCACCCCACTGACCGCCATTCAATCCAGAACCAATCCATTGTTGTACTTGGTCAGCAACACTAAATACCAACCCGTAAATCAGGTAGATCGCTGAAGTCATCAAGAATAGATATAAGAAGAACTTCCAGATAAACGTAATCAGCTCAGTAAAGATAACTGTAAACGTATTAGATGAATAAGCGATGCTCATTGCACCTTGGTAGCTAAAGAACATATCAGTAAGCGTAACAAGAGCTGGCCCGATAATAATTTCAGCCATCCAGAAACCAACAATGATAAATATTGGTCGCATGAACAACGTTAATACCGTGACATAACCTTGTGTTTGGCTACCGACAAAAGTACGCTCAGGGATCATGTGCATTAGCGCCCATAAAGGCAAACCACACACAGCGTATAGGATATGGATGATCCAACCTACACAAGCTAGACCAAAGAAGATCATTGGCATATATGGAATAACAACCGCCATCCACACACCAAGAATCGTCAAATACGTTACTAGCTGACCAAGGATAGGAGCAAAGATATTTTCAACGGCATATTCTAAAGCGTTGGTGCCTTCTTCAGTTACGCCCTTAAGCCCTGGTACCCATTGAACAAGAGCAGAACCAGAACGAGCAGTAAGCACGACTAATTTCATGCCGACAACAGTACCTTGAGCCACAGCTTTATAGACTAAGATTGCTTCACCAGTATCTTGAATATTACGGATAACATTCGTATTGCGGTGCAATGTAGTAGGGCTGATATTTGAGCTTGACGAATTATTATTTAATAATTCCGCATCGCCTTTTTCACCGACCAATACACCCATTACCAATGATTTAGTAATGTTTGTTGCCCAAGCAGAACCATATGCCGAAAACTTTTGATCGATGTTGGATACTTTGTTTGAGTCACCACCATCGGTAGACATTGATATTAAGTTGGTAGAGTCGGCAATATCGCCGTTTGCCACCCAATTATTGTTGGATGTAATGCTACCAACAGCATTATCCATTGCAACATAAACGGTGTTATAAATTGCTTCACCTTTTGAGTTGCTCATGATTGCTGAATTCAGTGTAGGAGGGCTGAACGTCCACAAAGGTTCAGTAATATACTTCTCAACAATAGCGCGATATTGACCTACTTTAATACGAGCTTCAGGCGTCATCATCCAACCGCGCTGATTTAGCGTATTAACAACAGTTTGAACCGCAGTATAGCCATTTTCAGAAGTCAGAACATTATTCGTTACGGTATGACTCTTATTCACATAATTATCAACTAGCGCATTGAAAGCATCCATAGCAGCTTTACTAATCGGGAATGTTCCTTCCTGTTCAGTGGCATTAGGGCTTACTTGATATGCGATATACCACTTTTCTAAATCGATAAAGAATTGACGATATAGATTGTTCTTTTCTTGTTGTAACTTAGCTTGAACATTTGCCAAAGCAACGTTGATCTTGTTTTGATCTGATTGGCGAAGTTTATAAACAGGAATGTCCATTAACTCAGCATTAACCGCAGCTGGATTAACAACGTTCATTGAAGCACCGCCACAGATCGGCTCTTTTTTGCCCCCAACTTCTAAACGGCTGTCAGCGTAAGCGAAGTTATAAGTAACAGATGTCCAGTTACTTGCAGTTTTAGCGGTTTTATCAATGTAGTTTTGCTTTTTCTCTACTGCAGTCATGCTAACACCAGGATTAGCATTCGCCCCATAAGCACCATCACTAAAATAGCGCCCGAATGCTGGCGGTAGAGTATAAAACTCTTGGTTTAGAACGTTAATACAATGCAACTGGCGAAGCATAACAGGCGCATTTTTCCTAAATCCAAAGATGTCACGCTGATGATCGTGCGTATCTGACAAACTAGCCGAAGCCATTAAGGATTCGCCTAACGTTCTATTATTAATTGTATTGGATACATTATTTGACCATAGCACCATACCTAGCACGACTACTTGAATGAAACAGTAGCCGGACGCCGTAGGTAAAAGTAAAATAATCGAATATAATATTCGGGAAAACATCGTAGTGACTTTTGAATCTTTCCCGAAAGCTTCACCGTCCTGGGCGCTTTTCAAAAGTGCTGTTAAACCAATACCGATCGCAAAAACCAAAACCAACGACATTGCCACACTAGCTACACCGCCTAATAATATATTAGTGAGTAAACCTGATGATGGTACTGTCGAGGCTGGTCCAGACGCATTGATAAACGCATTGATGAAGTCGTGTCCAAAGATAGATGAGAGAAGAGTAACGGCTTGGTCGCCATCACAATTCGGATTTGTCGATTGACAAAATAAACTCATAGCTAACTCACCGTTTTTCTTAATGCTTCTTATACATCGCTTACTTAAGACGACTAAAAGCAAAGTGTTATAAATTACAAGTTAGACGTTTAACTAAAAGGCTTAATACCTTTTAACCAAAGAATCATTAAAACCATTTTATTACAAACAACAATGGTTTTTAAATTAGCAATAATGTACCACAAAACTGTTATTGGTATATACAGAAAGTTTAAACATGACTTGCTAATTGTTTTAATGATTTAGTTTAAATACAAGAGACTATTATGGATAAAGCAAAGTTTACATCTCACTTAATTTTACTGTCGGAAATTAAGAAATCTGTATCTAAAGATATGGGGAAAGATATAACTGTTTTAGAGTTATCCTACATACTCAACCAAAGCATAAATCCTTTAATGGCAATAACTTATAAAGAAAAACTAGATAAAATAAATACTTTTGAATTAGATCCTATTGAAGTTCTCAAAAAACGGAAGAACCTAAAAATATTAAAAGTATTAAACCTCATGCTTACGTTAAATCTAGACAAAACCATTAAAAAAGACGATATAGAAAGTTACAACGAGTATAAAGACAAGTTTTTAGAGAACATCGCAACAATAGGTTTAGACAGATTAGAGCAAGAAGCGTTAAAGGTACAAATTGAAAATTTATTGAAGTATAATTGGGTATCTTAATACATCTCTTAATTTTAAGATTCTGACTTTAATAAAGGGTTTAAGCCAAATGGAAAACATACAGAACGAAGAAGATATACTTCAAGACGCGACCAGAGCCGTTTTTAATTGTGGCACTAGTTTTAGTGAAGCTAAAGTAGTTTCCCTTACTGACGAGTTTAACCCACAACCTACACTACAAACACAACGAACCAACCTAAAATATATCTACGACAATAAACTACCGAATGAAATTGGACGTCAATTAGCGCAAGAACCAGAATACCAAGAAGAAACACGTTCATTACTTGTTGGTCACTTTAAAGAAATGGCTCTAGAAGATTTAATTGAGCAGCAAGATTACCAAAACCGCTACAAACAAACAGATCCAGAATTGGACCAAGACAATGAATCTGAAAACAATATGGATAATGAATACACATCACGCCCACCAGAGCCTAGACCTTGGTAAGCCTAACCATTAAAAAGAAAATGCCCGAATGATGGGCATTTTTTATATCTACGTAATATCTAGCTTCAAAAGTTCAGATGGATCTATGCGCTGACGGAATGAACATGCGAGTTCTTTTACAATTTGATTTTGATATTGTTTGCGGTCGAATGTGTCAAAAGCTGAAACCTCAATTTCAGGATCAGTGATTGCATTTAGAAGATCCTTGGTTGCATTGAGTGATGCTGTAGGACAAACATAGATAAGGTTAAGCACTGAAGTACGAAGCAAAATATCTAATAAGTGATATTTGGGCGGTTCCAGTTCCTTATCTACATTAGAAAAGTAGTTCACAAGATAAATGTCATTTGATAAATGCAGATTGATATTGTCAATGAGATCTTTGGTAACACCGTCAAGAATGCCATTCACCTTCAACAAAAGTTCAGTGTTTTCTATGTCTTTAATTTTTTGCGTATCGACACGTTCATTAAATAAGTTGTTTAGATTTCTCAAAAACTTTGGTTGTGGCGCCGTAGTTTCAAAATACATCTGATTTTTAATACGGTTCTTCATGTAAGTTTGGATCATCTTAGCTTCAGAAGAAAGAAACTCAATCTTAAACGTGTCGTATGACACTAGATCAATAAATACTTGCTGGCCAGCACCCGACTTAATATCAAACCAGTTCATAAAAATACTGGCTTTGAGTGATTTCAATTGTTTAAGAATAGCCGTCTTCTCAAAATCATTCATATTGAAGTAGCTACTTGAAAAAGTATCGAGATAAAACTTCCATTTATCTTGCACTATATTCCACGCTTGATTAATAGAAATGATTGGAGCATCTATAATTTCATCTTTGATGAATTTTGACAGCTCATATAATTCATTTAAACGTGCTTGGTAGTTGAAGTCTTGAGTAATCACATTCTTTTCTGATGTTGTGGACTCAGAATCCTCAAGATCCGCACCAACCAATAAATAAGCATCGGTTACTTTTGGTGTTTCCTTATTTGACGGTGCTGGTACTGGAGCACTAGAAAGTTCAGTGGAAAAAGTTTCATCATCTTCCGCTGGCGTATACGGCGGTGTAGTCTCTTCATTAGGAGAACGTGCGTCTGTACGTTCAGCAAAAAAGTAAAACAATTCTTCTTGCGGTGCAACTTTAAACGGCGTCACATTATTATTGATGATTGCTTTTACAATATGGTTTGCCAGTTTAAGCGTGTAGGATAGGGCATGTATATAAAGCTCTAATGTTGCAAAGTTACTGGTATCAACTTCATTAGCACCAAACCAAGATAGGTTACGCAGTTCAAGCCAGCTCGTGAAAGAAGCGTGAGAGCTATTAAAACTTAGATCTACGGTCTTGGACAAATAGATAAAAACGCAAAACAAAAACCTATTTTTGTACTCATACTTAAATACATCAGAATCGGTCCAGATCTTATTCTCAATGAGAGCAAGAATGTAATTTAAAAGCTCATGGTGTTTAATCGAATCGATTAAGTTGTCTGGTAATACTTTTAGTTTATTAAGGTGTGGTTTTACAGGTGCATCATTGGATGGTTTAAGGAAGTGGTAGAACAAGTTAAATGTTTGCGTATCATCTATATCAATTACAGGTTCATAATCATCTTCATCTACGTTATTTAGATCCTGTTGAATATCGACTATTTGCCCGGTGTGACCTTCTGAACGGTCAATCTGGCAGATACTAAAAAGAACAGGCAAAACCCCGACAATATTACGGTTGTCAATTGTTTGATAGTGGGTATCAAAAAATATCGTATCAGCTAAAAACGTACCTTTATGATAGTTGAGAAAGAAGAATAGTACGTTATTTAAAGAACGGTGATTTTCACCAGAAGAGGTGTTAGAAGTAGCGTTAAAGTCATCGAAAAAAACTAAATTTGTATCCATCTAAAAATACTTTAAACCACACCCTTAAACTATTACTAATAAGCATATAAGTTTTAAGAGAGGGTTTAAAGTTAATTTTAAATATATTTAATGGAGTTTAAGACATGGGGCTTTGTAAGCGCTCTACATTTGATGAAAGGTCAGAAACATCTTGCTCTAAAGTCATTGCCTGGTCTATCGCACGTTTCATTAAATATTCTTGATTAATTTCTTTAGGCTCTTTACGAGTAGCATTCTTTTGTTCTTCTTCTAATTTGAAACGTTCAAAAGCGAAAATAGAACGAATAATACATAAGCTATCTTCAAGTAGGTCTGAATGCACTTTAGGAAAAATTAGATCAGGATCTAAATCAGATGCGACTTGGTTAAACAGCATAAATTGATCGCGATGTTCGATAAGAAATTCATCATATGTACCGAACTCAGATTCGATCATATCTGGACAATTTGCGAGAGTAGAGACTTTCGTATCTTGTGATAACAGAATTGAATCACCTGATGGCGCAACTAAAGCATGAATAGGTTGTTCTGCAATAGGAGCCAACAACACTACAGTAAATGGGCGTGTTTGGTTTTTCATGGTTAGTCCTAATTAATATAAAAAAAGCTTTGGCCAAAAAGTCTATTTTGAAATTTTGGTAGGTTAATGGAATCGAATAGAAGGTCCGTCTCTTTAGTACACTTCTGATTAATTAGATAAATGATATTTTGAAGAAGTGCAATTAATTTAAATGGACTGTTGTATTCATTGAATATGGGTGCAGCAATGCAAAGAGTCTTTTTTCTATCGGTTGATAATGCCCATGGGTTCACCAGGGTAAAGCTCACCTTGGCATTATTATGTTCAATTGGTCGTGCATAAATATCAAGAACATCGGATAAAGTAGATACCTTTAATTCTTTTGAAATGTCAGTAAGAATCTCACTGACTTGAAGCGCTGTTTTATCATGAATATCGCTTATAGTGATGCAAACACCACTATTACTATTCATTAAATTTGCATAAAGAACTTCAATAACCATGGACTCGTCTTTGGATAAATCCTTTAAATTGGCATTGACTAAATCTATGATCCGATCTGATTTTTGTTCAAGTTTAATTTGAAGCAAAAGCGGTTCATTCTTTTTTGAAACAGGGAGTACTTTATAATCGCTAAGATTGTAATTTAACCGCTTCATTTCAGTAATCAGTGTTTCTTTGGCATTATCAAAAAGCTTCTGATCTCTCTTGGTTAAACCAATAACAAAATTTGTAGACATGAGTATATTCATGATCCACAAAGCAGTAGATAAGGATAAAACACTATCCTTAACAACTTCTGAATCTGAATCAGAAAACCCAGATATTTGCTTGATTTTGTCGGTTATCGAAATCATGTGAACCCTTGTTTAATTCGGCATTTTCATCTGAAACTTTGTCAAAAAGATTAGTTTGATTAAGTACGTCTTGGATATTTTTTTGTGGATCATCACTGAGTAAACATTGGAATAGGGCGCTAATTAAAGTAGCAAGTGATGTTCCATAGTCATTGGTACACTTGATTAACTGGCCAGCATCTAAGCAAATTGGTGTTTCATCATCATAAAGCAAGTGTAATTCTGGTGATTCAGCATAAACCAACTTTACATGAGTATCCGTGATGATTAACTCAACTTCTAAGTACTCATTATTTTCAACAAAATATTTAAAGCGCAACATCAATGCATCATCGCCACGTTCTATATATACAATTTGTCGATCGGTCGTATTGGTATGGCTGACGAATCTATTCTCTTTTGTGATCTGATCAATGTAGTTCAAAAAGATGGTTTTGAGTGACGCACTTAAAATACCTTTGGCAGCGAGTTCACTTTTCAAGTAAGGCAGAAAGTTTTCAAGATTTTCATGCAATGGTTTTTGCATTCGATCATCTCCAATGGGATTAATAAAAGGGCATACACATCAAATGTACAGCGACTCAGTTATGACTATTTCGTTACAACAGTTACTTAAAAGACTGCAGACTGTTTGACTTATAAAACTGATACTTTCGCCACACTTTTAATTCAGAAATATCTAACTTGTTTCTAAATCAATATGGCTTTATTTGATTATAAAGCCACATTGAAAGTTTAAATATTTAAAAATTATTTTTAGTATATACCTAAATCTAAGATTTAAAATGGATCTAACTTTTAACTGGCAAACTTTGTTGCTTTGGTTAAAAGGGTTAAGTCTTCATGGAATTGATTTTTTAAAAACCCATAGTTAAAAACGTAACTAATAAAGGTGAAAAACTCTAATTGGTTCGGTATTTTGTCTTCAAGAATACTGACCTCTAATTGCAATGTTCCTGTTGCACGTTTCTTAGAATGAAACTTAAGACCATCAAATGTTTGACCGTAATAAGTTGATATTTCCAAGAAAACTAAACGGAAAAAATAAGGGAAGATTTGAGAAACAACACGCTCAGGATCATCAATTTGAGTTAAACGTCTACCGTTGTGATATTTAAACTTAATACCATCAGCCATACTTTTTTCTACCAACAGGCGAATATAGGCATGACTACGAGTAATCATGCTTTTAAGTGGCGTTTTTGCTTCATGAATATTTTCGTATTGCATTTAGTTATCTCACATCTCAAGTCTTAATTGGTCAGCTTCATTTTCTTTTTCAATCGAAACTTCAGCAATAATTTTTTGGGTATTTTCGTTTTGCAGATCTTGATCAAATATTTCATTCACACAAGTTTCGACTAATTGTTCAGTCAAGTTTCTGCAGATCTCAAACTCTAAACCTTTAGGTTGTACGGTAGGGTAGCCGTCAATTAAAAATGAGTTTTTCATTTCATTTTCATTTGAAACTTTAGAGTACAAATAAGTCTCAAAATAACGAGCAAACATTTCGGTACTGGTCGCGTAATACGGCGTTGCACGATTTTCAGCACTGTCGATATTTAAACAGTCCTTTTTATAACGCGATAGATTGTCACTAAAACGAATATCACCTACGTTAACTTCAACGTCTTGCGACTTATCAAAGAAGTTTTGCATTTGAGTATGAGGATTTTTAACTCCCTCAGGCATGTACTTCTCTACCAGGTTATAGAACTTGTATTTAGATGACTCTATCAAGTATTCAGATAGGTTTTGCGATAGTGTTTTTAAATCCACATTCGCTGCGTTCGCAACACCTGTAATTTTTTCTTCCAAACCGGTTGTAGGTAAATGATGTTCTGGCTGGCGCATATCATTAAGTTTTTGCTGATAGCGCTCAAACGACTTAAAGCTTATAGCATTAATGTCAGTGTTAATTTTAGAGACAATGACATCCACCTTGTCTTGAACTGTACTGAAGAAAGATAGGTTTGTATCAGCTTTATATTCACGCTCATACTTCTTCAAGTACTCTTCAATTTTCTCAAACTGACGGCGAATGAGATCTTCATAGTGCTTTTGGTGCCAGTCAAAGAAGCTGTTTAAGGTTTTGCGCGTAGAATTAGGATAATTCTCTTTATTCTTAATCACTTCATCATGCATTGAATCAGCAACAGTGTGGTACGCCTTGATTGCAGTCTCAGCATTCTCATGAAGTACTTGACCGTAATTTTTCATTGGCTGAACTGGCTCATTCATCATCGCACGATGTACCTTTTCAAAAGCACGACCGGACTCAGTAACAGGGGAGTATCCAGCATCCAACATATTTGATAAGAAGTGTCGTGCACCTGGTATCTCAAAATTAGGGATGTCTTCATAATAGTCCTGAAGTACAGAACGATTCATTTGAGCGTGATTTTTATATACTTCCGCTTTTTCCAACATTCCCAAGTGTGCATCTAGCGCATGGCCATACTCATGAGCCAAACTTCCAGATCCGCTATCACGAGTTAAGTTAACCACGTTCTTAGACAGTTCAAAATGCGCTGCAGATCCTTTAATTCCGCGTGAAGCCAAAGCAACACCCAAGTTCAATAAACCATTGTTTGATTTAAAGCCCATGAGTTGTTTTAAGTCAGCCAATGAGTCATACACGGCATTAACCAACTGTTGAGCCACAGGACTAACTTTATTGCCTACTTCAACACCACGGATAGAAAAGTCATCTTTAAGCTTGAATGAATCCACATCGGCACCTTGGCGATGATCAGGACCAGTACGAGAGTAATTTAACAATCCGTAAATACTTGATTGGACTTTTTCAGTCACAAAGCCATTTTCAAGTTTTTTCACTTCACTGGTAAATGACGGCAAACGTGGTGCTTTAGGTGTATTCACAGCTTCAGTCGTTGCTTCTATAACTGGTGCAACAGGATCTTTAACATAAATAGGTGCAGATTCAGCTTTAACTAAACCACTTTCAATCGCACTTTTCAGAACGTATGGTTCAAGCACAGTTGAATATAAGCCAGTACGTTGCATGTTGCTGATCGCATCGCTCACATCTTTAGTGACTTTCGACTTACCGTAAAAATCAAAGATCTTACCTGTTGATAGAATCTCACTGAGTTCTTTATCAATCGTTTTTTCGATGATTTTCTCAAGCTGAACACTGATACCGCCTGTATGTTCTGGCATAATGTAGTACTCATTCAAATTGCTAAGCAATTCGAAGTAGTTTTTGTAGTTGTTCTTGGTACCTTTACTATAAAGCCCGATATAGTCTTTACGTTGGCGATCAGTCATACCAAGACTTTCAGCAGATAAGCTTTTATTGTTTCTTACCGCATGAATCAACTCTTCTTGAGTATCTACCATCAAATTTCTGATGTTAGAAACAACAGCCACATACGCACGTAATTCTGTCGCTCGTTGGCTATCAAGCATCAACGCATTTTTAGAGAATAACGGTTTAGTTGGGCAGTAGTCATACATTGCCTTTACGAATATTTTGTCATCAATACCGAGTGGCGTATTGGTGTACCAAGCTTGGAATTCTTTATTTGCAACGATTTTTGCTTTTCGATAGTCCGTAGCTGTTTGATCGGCTGATGTCGCTGAAATATATTCCAATGAAATGTATTCACCGTAGCGATCTTTATGTGCACCGCCAAACTTGGCACCTACATCACCTAAGTACATAGCAGGGGAGTCACTTGGCTCTACCTTTACATCAACAGGCACATATTTGTCTTTTGGTACCAATTGATCGATAAACGTGAAGTCAGTAAACACACGGTTTTGAAGTTGTAAGACATCTTCAACTGAGCGCATACTTTTAACAGGAAAAACGCACAGAGACTTGTAATCACCGTGAATATCGGACTTATCACCAAAAAGTTTAACCGATGCATATTCATTGTCGGTCGATGGCTTGATGGCCAAAAACAATTTGTGATTTTCAGTTTTGATATACGGCTTTATGTGTGCGGTTTGATCGTATAGAGCACCAAGCGTATTCGTAATCAAAGTTTGGAAATGCAAACTTGCTAACTGTTTATTCTCAAAGTCAGTTTTGTGTTTAATCTGAATTTCAGGCAAGTTAGATAGTGCTAATTGCTCTAAAGTGGTACCGAAATTAACCTTAGATTCGATAGCATTTAAGATTTCGTGACTAAACTGGTCTACATCATCAAAACCAGTAATCAATTGATACTGATAGTCATGAGACGGTATACGAAGAAGCACGGCAGTTAATTGAGGCTCATAGTCCGTATCAACCATAAACAATTGCGGTGTTTCATCTTGTTGAGATGATTTGTTTAGCAACTTGTATTGGTGAACTTTAGGGTTGGAACCTACAAAATGCTCAGCATAAGCCTGTTTAATCGTATCTTGTAATGCTTTGACATGCTCAAGCATGACGGCATTGACTTCATTTAAAGCGGTTAAGGTTTTATATTTTTCTGCAAACGCCTCATTCACGGCGATCTGCTCTAACATAAATCTAGGCTGAATATCCTCAAGTTCTGGATTACCTACACGGTTTAATACAACACTAAATTTGAGCTTATTAATGAACGGATCAGGTTCACCATTGATACCATTGCTAAAAAGTTCTTTAAGATCACTTTTCTGAAGTTTAGAGTTCACCAAATCAAACGGATGAACTTCTTCAAATGCCTGAACATCAAAAACTTTGGTTAAGTTTTTAGGCATGATTGCTGTCTGGCCATCTACATGAGCGATAACATAGGTGTACGCTGGAGAGATGTTGCTCAGAAGCTCAGTGACTTCATTCGGTTTTTTATCGTAGCTAAGATCCTCAAACTTTTCGTATGTTGCAGAATTAAGATTGCTGATGAAATCTAATTTAGAGTTGAAATTAGATGGATGATCAGAAATGTACTGGAACATCTTGTTTGGTAAAGACGTAAACACTTTATTGATTAAAGTTTGCTGACTATCTTTAGCTTTGAAGAAGTTGAGATCTGACTCGTAATATTTTTCAAAAGTGAACTTAGCTGGAGGCATAAACGTCATGCTGTTGCGTGAAGTCGATAACTTAAACAAAGCATTCGCAGACGTTTTAACCGCATCTCTATCATTAAAGCCAGTAGCCTTATGTATATTGGCATCTAGGGAAACTGAATGCCCAATAAACGGCGCATTTTTGTCTTTATGATTGTAGAGGCGTATATACTGAAGATCATTCTTTTGAAACACAGTTATAAACAAATCATGATCAGGGATCTTGATTGCGCCGTGGTGATCTTCATAGTGCTTTACAGCATTTTCTAGCTGAGTGTTAAAGTATTCAGATTCACTATTGAACTGTACGTTCTCTTCTTCAGCTGTTAGAGAAAAATATTTAACGTTATTCTGAAAAGCTACATTAGGTTTGAGAAGATCCTTAATCACCTCAAATTCTTTTTGTACTTCAACATCAAATTTGCCAAAAACTGTACGCTGATTAATATCAATCAGGTTCAGATAGTTGAATAGCTGAATGTTGTTGTAGTTGTGGTTCGGTAGGGCAGTTTTGTTTAACTGGAGCTTACCATCTTCTAACTGCATGCTTTGGACTTGCTTCAAGTCATCTGCAGTCAGCTCTACACCAAAGACTTTCTTAGTTTCTTGTTTGAGCTCTTTATCTTCACCAGCAATCACTAAGGCAGCTAGTTTTTGTGCCTTGTCATAATCGCCATCTTCTAGATATAGGGTTTTTTCAACAAAATACTTGGCAATGTTCGCATACGCTTGATTTGTTGCTTTGTAGCCATCGGTAGACAATGAAAAATGTTTGTTTTCATCAAATTCATTTGATTTAACGGTTTTAACTTTTAAATCGTCAATGTCACCCGTTGGTTTAATCTGAACATAGATTTCATCTGCAGCGAGATCCATGTTCGAGACAAATAAGGTCGAATTTTTAGAATAAAACTGACGTTCGATACTCGACAACAGATCCTTTGCATCTTTACGGTCTTCTTCCATGTCAGACTGCATATCTTCAGCAATCGACTTGATGTTTTCGCCACGGTCATCCTTTGTGATAAATGACCAGTCTTGTTGCGGATATTTGGCTGTTAATGCCTTTTGGAAGCTTTGAACTTCAACAAAGCGATTGAACTGACGGTCCAGACTAAACCCATCTGTATGTGATGAAGTTTTAGCAAGAATATCCTCAGGAACAGAATCAGATTTAGTCTTACGATTGAAGTTTTCACTTGCATTTGGCACCAATAAATTACGGAATAAAATCTCATTTACACCGTTCTTTAAGAATGACGCACTTTTAGTTTGTGATAGAGATTGTTTTAAAAATGCTTCATCAAAGTTTGATTCATCAAGAAGCCGAGTAAACTCTTCAAAATACGCTGAAGCTAATTTATCGTTATTAGCAAGATCAGCCGTGCACAGATCGCTTAACTCTAAACGCTGTACATCTTGCTCTAGCTCTAAAGGCGCAGAAAAATCACCAGCAACAAAATCATTGATATTTTGCTCAACATAATTGTTCGTGCGTGACATCAACATATCAACTGCAGTTTCATTATTCACAAATTCCTGAAGCTCAGGCGTGTTAATTGAAACCAATTGATTGTCGAATTGCTTAGATAGTAATTTGAACAGATCCGCTTTATGTTGATTGCTTTCTACTTCAGATTCAAAACCTACAAATTTGCCGTTTTCATCTTTAGCGTAGTAGAAGCTGTTTTTATTAAACAAAAAGGTATTTGTTGCAGACGTAATGCCAGATACCAAAGTTTCACTTTGCCATAAGACTTTTTTAACTTCATTGTACTGTTTTGAGATCTCAACATTGTGTGTGTCGATTTCGTCAGAGATCGCTTGAATATCATCTACGCTGAAGTTTTTTGTTTGTGTAGCTGAGCGCACGACATCTTGAATTTCAGCATATTTCTGATTTAGATAATCACTATATTGCTTCTCAATTTGTTGAGCTTGTTCAGTAGCCTTAGGAATGACATAGACATCCAAGATCTGTCTAATTTCAAGCATAGACGGCGCGAAATCACGCACCTTGTCATTGCCTCTTGCATCCAATAATTCTTCAGGAAACTTTAAGAGCTCTTTAAGTACGGCAACATCATCAATTTCTGGAGTAGGGAGGTCATTTGCAATGTTGAGTAGATCAGACTCAGTAATAGATGCCTTCTCAGTTGCCTCAAAATTAACATCAAGGTCATTCAAGATCTCGTTAACATTTGATTCATTGAGTTGTTCTTCTAGTTTACGCTGTTTGATTTCAGCAGATTGGTGATCATAGAGCGCATTAAACTTAGGAACGATGTTTACAGAGAATTCAGAGAACTCTTGGCTCAGATCGGCAAAGAAAACTTTACCTGTTGGCATCTGGCGTACCATTTGTTGTAAGACATCATGGCGAAGCATGGCAGCGTCATACACCATCTTATCTACAAGGCGTGTTTCAATACCTTGTTTAGACGCCATCCATGTGCCGTGTTCATCTTTATAAAAAGCTGGAATACCTTGTTTAGCTGATTCTAATAGCTTTGGATACGGCAATTGCTGTTGATTAAACACACGGTCTATCACAACAAGATCAGAAGCTAATTTTTGTACATAAGCATCAACATCTTTAAAGCTCATGTTAAACATTCTGTTGCCACGGCCATGCTCAATCAGCTGATTAAAAGTGGACTCGTATTCATGAGCAAAATGCACCAGGTTAATATTGTCATTTAACCCCAATGCTTCATACGGATCATGAGCAAAGATTTCAGGAATATGGCGCAAGTCATCAATAATCAGTAACGAACCATCTTTTTCGTAATTGACGGGTACTGCAAATGGAGACAACTTAATTTTGGCTAGATTATCTAGACTTTCGCCACTGGCCATCGCCGATTCTTCATCTAGATAGACTTTAGAGAAGATATTTTCATAGCCATAATCTTGAAGACGATTAAAAGGAATTTTTGAAGACTGAAATTGAGCCAAGTAGGATTTGTTCGATTCCTGAAGACTGGTTTTCAGCGTATCAAGGATATTAGATCCATTGTTTAGCTTACTGACATACACTTCAGGGAAAGCAGAAAGGCGTTCGGTCGCTGATGCGAAGTAACTTTTCCAGTTCGGAATGTTCTTCTTAAACGGTAGATTGGTGAGATAAATATCTTCTTGCTTAGTCGGTACTTTCATATCGTTGGTAAACGCTGGAAAGACCTTCTGAAGATCGTTTAGATCGATACCAGACTTTGCCGGGTTCTTATAGTAGTACGCATGAATACCATCATCATTTTGCACTTCATAAAAATGGGCATCCATTAACACTTGTTCAAATTGCTTAGAACTGTTTTGTTCAATAGATTTTTTGAATTGCTCAAATTCATTAACAACAAGCATCGCCGTTTTTGGGCGAAAATTGTTGGCTGGCGATACTACAAGACGCGCACCAAGACCAGTTAAATTAGGCCATTTAACTTCATTCACTTTATAGTCTCCTACTTGGTCACATAGCATGATCCAAGACTTTAAAACGACTCTTACGAGTACTTATATGTGCTTATATTAAACTAAAAAATTAACTTTGAGGGAGGGTTTAGGCGTTATTCTTTAAAATAGTATATACCGAGTAAATAGCACTGTTTAAATACCTATCATTTTTAATAAAACCATCTAAAACCGTGCACTATTCTTTCTTTTTTTATAAATAAAAATGCCACCGTATAGGTGACATCTTGCTTAAAGCTGATGGTTACATTTTAACAAATTCGTTTTTAGCGAGTTCGTCTGGTTGGGTGCCATCTTCTACACCTACAATAATTCCAGTACCACGAATAAAGTAGCCACTATTATTCGGATATTGGACCAAGGTAACATTATGCTCAAGGTTACTTTCTAAAAAGGTAGTGCCGTATCCCCAAAACTTATTTAATCCTTGCCATGGAGCATCCTTAATATAATTGTTTTGGGCATATTGAATGGTGTATTGACCAATTGGAAGAGATATATTGACAGTTTGCTTTTTGGGTACCTGAACAACGGCTCGTAACCTTTTAGTGGCCTTATCTCGAATGATAAACACAGTATCAACATTTTGAGATTCCATTGAAACAGGACCAAAATGTTGTGTGTTTTCCATACTGGAAACATTAATCACTTCTTTTTTAAATGGCATGGCTGCACTATTGGCTACCATTTTTTGATGTTCAGCATAGTCTTTTGCCATTTGTAGACCGTTTTCAGGTTCATTCGGTTGGCCTGGATTGGCTGACTCTACTGATTGAGCTTGTTTCGATATTGCCCGTGTAGCACTTTGAGCAAAGAGATCGACCAATCCGAAATGATTAGCCACAGATATAATTGCAACTGCTAGACCAAAACCAGCAAATTGCTTTGGAATTGCTATTGCCATAGTGCCCCCTGATTCCATTTATAAGATTTAAATAAAAAAAAGATGCCACCCACAGGGGATAGCATCCAAGATCTCAAAATTGCTTATAGTGCCAATTCAGGATCGCTATTCTTTTGTTTGCTTAATTCTGGATCTGCTTGTACTTCAATGTTGGTCATGAGCTTAGTCCAATATTCATCGTATTCAGCTTGTGACATCTCATTAATGACTTCATTCCATTTAACTAGGTTCTCATGTTGATCTGTACCCGGTTGGAAGAAGTGCATTGCATTTCTGACATACTGCTGATGATCAGCAAAACGCAGTTCAGCAATATTTTCCTGAATATAGTCCAGGCCTTTCACCGTAAATTCGCGAATCTCCTTCATGATTGCATCTTTTTCTATACCATGCGGTTGAGTTACAGAAGATGAACCACCTTCAGGACATGGGTAAACAAGCCAATCATTACGCAAGTTCATTTCTGCTAAGGTCACTTGTAAGTACTGCTCACCACTACGGGCAAACATTTCATGTGCGGTCGTCCAATACGGCTTCTTAGCACTTGTTAAGCCCTCTAATACCATCGCATTTTTGTAGAAATCAGTTTTTAGCTGAGATTGATTAGTTGATGTTAAGCGATCGTTCGTCTGTAAGCTTAAAGAAATTAACTTTAAGTGTTCATCTGACAATGGTTTAGGGCTGTTTTCTTTGATGAAGTCGAGTGCACATATCGCAAACTGACTACGCAACATTTGTCGATAATCACGGAATACAACTGATCTAAAGACTGTACTGTTCGCTGCACCAAGTACTTGCGCTGCAAAGACACGATCATGATCAATTTCAGAACGAGATTGCGAGATATATTTGTTGAGCTCAGTCCGTGGGATTGGATACTCATTTTCAGACAAGAACTTATGCAAGCCTTGGGCAACGTGCATATAACGTCTATGTTGTATGGCGTCCTTTTGGAAAAGTTCAGGATCTTCATGACGATTAGCGAAGTTAATCAATGAAGATAGTTCAGTATGCAACTTGCCACGTTCCGCAATAAACGTATTAATTTTCTCTTTTATGCTGTCTCTATCTGGCGTAAACAAATCAACAATGTCAGGTTGATCTACCAATGTTTTATCCAAAATCGTTTTGATGCTGGTTTCATAAAACTTGACTTGATTCTCAAGATTCGTGCGAAGTACTTCTATCGAGTCATCCTTTTTCATTGGCAAGTAATACATCGCTTGATTTACTTTGGCTGCAGCTTGCAACAAATCTTGGTTAATGTTGGCATACTTCTCAGACTTAATGTTATTCAATTCTGCAAAACGAGTTAGATAAGGCTGTACGTTTTCCATCATCATTTTTGGTTGATTGCGTGTCATCGCACTAAAAATGAGATGGTCATAGGCATGGAAAAATTCATGACCAAACGAGCCAAAACCTGAATTCTTGGTTAAGTTAATCACACGGTTAGATGGCTCGTAATGTGCCATCGCAGCGGAACGTCCACGCGAACCAAAAGCAACACCCAACATACCGTTAAAGCCAACAAATTTCGGATCTATATCAAGTGCCTTAGCAAGAGCGAAACAACCGTCATATGCGTTATTTAATGCGATTTGACGATCGCTCTGGTTCAAGTACTCGCCAAACTCTACGGCTTTAAATCCAAAGGTCGCTTGCAAGGTATGTGCTGTAACATCTTGGCCATTACGTGAAGCAATGTTTTCCGTCACAACCACATCACTGAGCTTGAATGCCTTACGCATAGTACGAGGCTTAGCATACTCTTTGAATAGGGCATCTAAGGTACTCGCCGTGTCATCTACAATGTGCGATACATTCTTTTCAGATAACGAGACTTCTTGAGTATCATCATTCTCTGCAGTTGCGTCTTTGGTTTTTTTAGCAGTTAACAGATCCATGACCTGTTCAGATAGACCAGCATCAGATCTGCTAAATAGCGTACTCGAATCTATAATGTTGCCACTTCTAAAAGTAACAGTCGCTTTTACTTTGTCTTGGAACGGTTTGGCATCAATCGCACTACGTATTTTTTTATAGATAGAGTAGGTGCCTTTAACTGGCGGTAACTCTTTCCTTAAATGATGAAGTGCTTCAGTGAGCGTTTTACGTGCTTCACTACTATCGGTTTTCGCCAATTCAGAACTAATAATCATGTCAGTGGCAGCATATTCAGCATAGCTTTCTACCAATGAAAATAATGACCGATCTAATGATTTAAACGCCGTGAACAGATCTTTGTCTTCATTCAAACGAACGTATAAATCACATGCATTAGGAATAAATTCACGAACTGTTTTTGCTTCCATTAATGCATCACGCATACTTAAAACAGCGTCATAGTATCCAGCACCTACTTTTTTAAACTGTTCTTCAGTGGCATTTTCAAGCGGATAACGTGGCTGATCATTCGTCATCTTACGTACAGCGTCAGTCAGCAAGTGAATGTAAATATCTCGACCAGCTTCTTTTGCTTGTAAAACCGATTCCTTTTTCCAAATTTTGTCACGCGTAATTAGGTTTTTGACTTGCAAAAGCGACATATCTTGAATCTGACTGAGCGATAAACGTGGACCATACAGATCCTTTTTCGCACCAGGCATTTTCATACCCGTATCTTCAATAAGTCCAACTTCAGAACGTGGCTCAGTGGCTTTCGGTTTGGTTGTTTTTGGCTCTTTTGGTGCTTCAGCTTCAGGCTTACCCTCAGACTCAAACAGTGATGTTTGTTCTGGAGCAACTGGCTCAGTCGGCTCTACAACTTCTACCGTTGTTTCCTGTACTTCTGGTTCAGTAGGCTTTTGAACTTCAGGCTCAGTTACGGTCGGTTCTTCAACCAATGGTTCTTGGGCAACTTCTACAACAGGTGCGCTTTGAACCATATGTTCAGGTTTATATACTTGATCGCGAGACTTAAATAATTCTGCTTTTTTGAATGATTTTGCAAAATCAGTAATTAAGAAGTTCTTAGAGTTCGGGTGCTTTGGCGTAGGAAGAATTTTATAGCCTTGATCAACAAATTGCTGATGTTCGGCATTATTCACAATGGCCAGTTTTAACGGAGCTTGATCATCGGCAACTTTAATCGCGAGATCGAACCGGTCTTTAGATTCAAGTAGCTTTTCACCAAAGGCAAAATCAATTTTATTGACCAATGTTGAAATATTAACAGCCACAATCTCATTAAGGCCTTTAACATCAATATTTTCAAAACTTGGTGATAATGGCACCTTGATTGTCTGCAGTATGTTTTCACGTAACCCAAGATCATTTAATACTTGGTCCACAAGATGCGCTTTTATCCCGTTTAACTGGAAGTCTTTAAACAATCCACCACGCTCGTTGAATTTAGCAAACTGCTCAACATTATCAAAAACCCGTAATTGATCATGCTGTAAAACTGGTGTGTCTTTATCAATGACAGAAATCACTAAATCAGCACCGTCATTGGCCACAATAATTTTGGAGCCGTTTTCAAACGCTTGATCCATTTCTTTTTGATTGATGTAGTCGGTAAAGACGTTCATCAAATCAACATTGGTCATCACATCATTGCTTTTCACAAAATCGATTAGATCTTGTTTCGCCGTTGGATCGATGTATTGATTATCGGCATCACGTAAAGTTAATGCCTTGTAATCGTCCAACTCAGGGTTAAACAATACCTTTTCTTTAAGGTGTAGGTTTTCGATCGACTGGAAGATCTGATAGCGTTTTTCTAATGAGTCGATCAAGTACTGCATTTGCTCTTGCGTACTTAAAACTGAATCATTGCTAAGCGTCAAAGCTTTAAACAGCGCCTTATCGTCTGCAGCTAAGTCATTCAGACTTGATTTAACGATTAAGCGATCGGTAGACGGAATCTGTTCACCGCTGAAATATAAGTTAATCGCACCGTGCTTTTGTTCATCAGCTGGTGAAACCGTGAGATAAATATTTATCTCAGGAAACTCAAACTCTTTAATGCGTTCAGGATTGGTGATAATGCTTAAAAGAGATCCCGTTTTTGTCTCGAGGGATTTATTTTTTAGTGCCGTCCATTCTTCAATAGAACGATTTTCAAATGACTGCAGTAGGGCAGAATTGATTAAATCACGGTTGAGGTTAAATCCATTCTTGAGTGAGTCTGGAGTCGATTGTAATGCTTCAAGCACAAGCCCATGTTTAAAGAGATTGCCAAAGTCATTTTCACTGTTAACATCGGTCTTTTCAAGTGGCAAGAAACTTGATGCATGCTCATAGACATTCTTAACTTCAATATCAAGCTTTAAGCCTTTTTCATATTTCGGTACCGCTTCCTTGGTCAAAATACGATTAAGAATTACATTCTTAAGGTCATCATAGGTCAGCTTGTTTTCGCTGATCGGATTAGAGCTCAGGATATGTTCAAACGAAGAAGCACCATTAATCATAATGGTTTTTTGCTTTTGTAATGAACTAACCTTTTGACCTAGATCCATCGGTAGTAAGCGAATGAAGTTCTGATCAGATGCTATCGTACTGCTATACACCGCCAAAGAACGTGCGCTAACTTCAGGCTCAACCATCAAAGCGTTACCTTCAGCTAGGTAGGTTTTTACCGCTTCTTCAGTCAACGTGACGACATTTTCAATTTTCGAGTCTTTTGGTGCCGTGACTTCATTGTAGGTCGGTGTTAGATAACCTAGTGCCGTCAAAATATGCTTGTGCTCATTATTAATAATGGCAATAACCGCCTCAGATTTAGACTCTTCACCCACGGCATTTTGATAAAAGTCTTGTAGATAGCGCTTATACGCCATACTTACCGCGACCTTTTTATTTAAGGCAAAAAGCTGTTCTTGTGTATTTGAGTTGAAGTGGTCTTTATGTATCACCTTAGGCAGATAGTTTTGAAAGCTGTCTACCACATAGATTTCATCTTTTTCGAGTGTTTCTTTTAAAGACAAAACTTCATTGGTCGCAGCAAAAACAATCGCGTTGGCCAGTGCATTACCAGGATTCGTGCGTACACGTAATTCTTCATTTATCGCATGATTGAGTTGCGACCTAATATCAGGTAATCGGTTAAGGATAGGGGAGTCAGGATTGTTGCCAATATTGCTACTCAGCTCAGAAAGCACATGAGCCACATCGATGCGCTTATTAAAACCCTTGTAGTTACCGTCCTGTTCTAACAGGTTATAGAATCGCTCTAAGCTTTCATCTGATAAATATTGTGATGCAATGCTATGGGCATCACCATCACCAAGCGCCGTAAATTGGCTATTAATACTATGCAGTTGTTGAAGAATACGAGGCATTTGCTGATGAAATGAAAAGTAGTTTTTACCTACATTTTCAGCACTGGTCGCAATCATGTCCTCAATACTGTTATCCAGCACTGATACAGCATTCGAGAACACCATATCGTTAAAATCTGGCATTGCAGATTCTTGAGATGGTGAATATCCCAAAATAGAATATTCAAACTTTTCGACTGCAGATAACTCTTGATCTTGTTCATCATAATAATGAACCACATCAAACTGGTTAACAGCTTCATTCCAAAGCCCGTTCGGTTCTTCACCTAGATCAACGTTGAAATGATAAATGTCAATGTCATTTGAGGTGTGAGTAGCTTCAAACTCGTTCGCTTCATCCAATAGACGTTGCATTTCATCTTGCAATTCATCATCGGTGACAACGCTTTGTAGGAAGTTATCAAGATCCGTGCCGTATTCTTCACGGTCTATCACTGAATCAAAAAAACTATCATAAAGATTGTTCAGACGCGTAGAAGCAATGTTTAACTGACTTAATGCCAATTCCATTTCATAAGCTTGATCGTCATAGGCTTGCTGATCCAAAACATACGCATTTTCAGTAGCAACAGCGACTTGAATCGCAACCGCTTTTTCAATACGCTCACTGATGGTATGTGTTGCTTTCGCTTCAACAATGGCTTGACGTTCTTCTTTGAGCTTTGCAATTTTTTGTAGGTATTCTTGCTTAATTTTTCGCATTAAAGCGAGTTTAGTCAAAGAGTCCTTAATGACTGGTTCTGGAATGTTCGGCTTAAACTTGGTGTGTCTAAAAAAGTGATCAATTCGATTGAACAAACGTTTTACTGGAACCTTAGGTTCAGGCGGTATGGTTTGCTTAATTTGATTGAGATCCAAGCTTTCTAAACTTGTACCGATGTCATCCAAACTTTCAGAAATTAATTCACGATCAAAACTGCTATCACCAATAGAGTAGGGATCAAATGTTCTTAAATTATTAATATTATTTTGAACGCTTTGAATCAGGTCCTTAATCTTATCGGCAAGGTCGAATTCTTCTACATCTAAAGTTTGGTTGTTGTATTCCCAAACTTTCCAATCATTGTCCACCAGCTGTAACGCAGTTGTTTCTATACCAAATGGTGCCAATGCTGACGGAATGCTGTTTTCTTCGTATGAATACAAACAGTCATTGATTTTCGTGACTAAGGTTTGAAGCTTGATCAATCCTTGGTGATTAACGGCATGATCATCCGATCTGAGCGCATTCACAATTGGATCAATGCTCGTATTCAGCCCCTTATTCAGCTCTCGAATATCAATAAATTGCTTCGGTAAGCTGTTATACGCTGGCCATGCTGGATGTGAAGATATTTTATAATTGGTCAGCTCAGGGATTTGCGTAATATCTTTTAGGGCAAGTACTTCACCGCCTGAATTAACCGAAATCACTAGCTGTTTGCTTAGTTCAATAGGCTCTATCGTATCTTCTATGAGTCCAGCATTTAGCGCTGCTTCTTTATCAACATAATAACGAGTCAGTGTTTTATCTGCTTGGTACCCGTAATTGTCTAAATCAGCCAACGGCAATGGATCTACGGACTGCAGTAATGTCGGTAGCTTATTCCAGCCTAAATCTGCTTTATTGAATTGTTTAACCGCACCCATAATGGTTGTATTTGGGGCAAACGGTTTTTGCTGTTTTGCTTGGTAAAGCACAACGGACTTTTGATTATTGAGTTCAAATAGGGATTGCCACTGGTTTTTTTCAGCACTACTCATTGGGTTTTGCAGATATATATCTGACATATCCATTTCAATGAGGTCATTTTTAGAGTCGTAAGGAAAAACAGATTTTATGTCAGCAAGAGAGAGACTATCTTGCGAACTCTTATACATAAAACTAAGGTCGTTATTTTGCTCATTGGTGATATAAACAAACTTTCCAGTCTGTTTTAAACCTGTTAAGAAGCTGTTTAAGGATGTGTTCAACTTTTTCTCTAAAAGCTCAACATCTTTAATCTTAATAATGGCTGCTTGGTTTCTTAAATCAGTTTTAGGGGTTACTACAAGTTGAGCGCCAAAGCTACTCAGATCCAACCATTTCTTTTTAGTTGACATATAAACTCCATGGCAATATGTATAAGCATCTTTTAATTAAAATATCAAAGCACCATCGGTTACTTTTGAACGGTATATACTAAAGATTATAAGAGAATTTATATAAAGAAACTATCTAAAAGGGTTTTAAACAAAGAAAGGGATGGCTTAAAACCATCCCTTTTTTTTAAGTTTTTTTCATTATCAGCCTGATAATGAAAAAATCAGGCTATTTACTTGCCATTGCTTGTGAAAGTGCAATCCTACGAATGTTACCCGTAGACTTAGAACGATCAGTCACTTCAATTGAGCCGTCAGTTAATTTGCTTTCAGCAGAAACTAGCGCAGCCAATACCGCTTCTTTACGTTCATTTGACTTGTATTGTTGGTATTGCAAGTTCAAGCGTTCAGTACTTTGAATTAAACCATCGACCATCAAACCACGTTCATCTTTAATCGCTTGTGATTTAGCAAAGTCTTTGTAATCTTGCCCTGAACCTAAATAACGAGAGACACTTTTTTCCAAGTGTTGCATCGGTGCAAGTTTGGTACTTGAATCATGACTATTGGTACCACCACCAGCAACAGGGGAGTATTGCGCTTGAATTGCTTTCAAAGAGGTAATTGCTGGAGAAGTTAAAGCATCTTTCGCCAGTTTAGCCATCACATAATCTTGACCAGCAGATGTTTTCGCAATTCTACCGTCAATTGGAGCATCAGGTAGACCAACCATGTTGTTGATCAATGCATTTTGAGCACGAGCCATCGCCGTGTCTGGCGCTGCAGTCGTGAATAAAGTTGAAGCTTGTAAACTTAGACCAGCATTTTCACCAGCAGCACCACATAGTCCAGACGCAGCCTGAGAAGTGGTACAAAACTCATTATGAGCTTGTAACATAGCTTCTTGTGCTTTGTGAGGGTTCATGTAGACACCAGGCGCAGCAACCACTTCAGAGCCAACTTTATTTAAAATTGAACTATCAGCAGATTTATTGTCTTGTTGAGCTTGTTCACGATCGCCTAAAACTTCACACGCTTTAAATGCTTGGCCATGTGCACCAAACTCAAATTGAGCTTTTTTCATTTGCTCACTTTGTTTAACAGCTTGGTACGCCGTTACAAGACTTTGTGCGTTTTTATGTGCGTTATCTGAAATACCTTGAGCAGATACAGCCTCTTGTTTCGTCAGGATCTTAATCGCTGCCGTCACATCATCTTGTTGCTTTTTAATGCCCAAAGATAAGTTTGTGTCCAACGCACGTAACGCAGCGCTTTCCACCGCATCAGCCTGTTGAATAAGCATATTCAAGGTATTTACTGCCATCGGGTTGCCCACGGAAGCACAGTAATAAGCAGATGCAGAACCGCTAATAATGGCGAGGGTTAAACCGAGTGCACTAATTTTTGAACGAGAGCCGTGCGCTTGTGGCGCTTTCATAACTTTACGTGATGTTCTTTTCGGAGTACGCATTATTTAGTCTCCTTAAAATTGAGGCATAGTTTGTGAAAGCTTAACTTTCACTGACTGGCCGTATTTCGTTTTCACATCATCTTTTATCGGCTGAGATTTCGCTAAAAGTAATGCAGACAATAAACCTTCTTCACGCAAACTTTGCTTGTAAGTTTGAAGATCTAAATAAACAGAAACACCGTTAATGATATTGGCTTCTTTAAGTAGACCGCGTGGATCTTGCATCGCCATCGCCATTTGCCATTTTTTAGCTTCAGGACCACCGTAGTAACGTGCGATTGTTTGGTCGATCAAATCGTTGGCAGACACCATTTTGCCGTCAATATCTTTGAATGATTTTGTATTTTGCGCGTCAATAACCGCCAAGCTATACGCTGGCATAGCAAGTAAAGCTGTTTTTTGGTTTGTTGCTTGCAAATAATCTCGACCAGCTGGAGTACGTGCCGTTGCATTAGACAATGATTTATCTGGTGTACCTAAAATGTTTTCACGCACGTAATGTCTTGCAAGAGCTTCTTTTGAACCAGGTGCAACAGACTTAAACAGTAGGGAAGCATTGGTATCGCCACCCGGTAATTTAGACAACGTACATTGACCAGCTTGTGCTTCAGCAACCGTACAGAATTCAGCTTTATGCACGTTTAGGCGTTGATTAATCACTTCCTGTTGAGAGCCAACTAATTTACCGCCGACTTGAGAAGTTTGAGTCGCCATATCAGCTGCTTGATCAATCACTTGACCAGATGCACTCGACATATTTGTATTTTCAGCCAAAACCTCACAAGACTTAAAGCCTTGACCAGTATTGGCGCCATAAGCAAATTGTGCTTTTTTCATGGTATCTGACTGTAAAAGCGCTTGAATACCAGAGGCAATAGTTTGGGTGTTTTTAGTTGTCGCATCGGTAATTTGGTTAGCAGCTTGCGCCTTTTGCTTCACCGCAACTTTAAGCGCTGCAACGATGTTTTCAGTCGAATCATCTAACTTTCTACGGGTACTTTGAGATACTTGTTGAATATCATTTGCTTGGTTGCTTGCATGCTTAGGAATCTGAGAAGACATCTCGCTCATAATCGTACCCAAACCAACCGTAGCCCATTCAGCAAAAACAGGACTACTAATCACCAAAGTTGCACCTAAAATGACAGGTACAAACTTTGATTTTCCTTTAGGCTGTCTTAAAGTATTTTTACGCTTTCTCATAGTCATTACTCAAAGAATTTGGCTGAAGCATTGGAGTTTGGTGTAGTGCGTTGCATCACATTATTAGCCACCGAATAGTTAGCCAGTGATGAAAGAGTACTTCCAGCCATGTATTTATTTTGAAAATCAACGCAAGTTGATGAAGAGCATTCCATCAATCCGACTGGAACAACGTTGTTAGATGCAATTGACGAGTAGTTCAATGCAACAGTCGCTTGCTGTTCAGAAAGTCGAGAACGAGAAAAAACAAAAGCAGTATCAATGTCGCCATACTGCAGACCATTTGGAATCAAATTACAGACACCTATTTTTGCTTCTTCTACGCCACACGAGGTCGCCAAGTGAAACGCATATGGTGAGGTTGCTTCATCTGTTGAATTTGAGAAAAGTTTCCCTGAAACATCTTGCATGTATTTAGAAACGTTAAAGTCTTTTAAGTTTCTATTGAGATCGGTTTGTTCACGTTCTTCAAGAGCCGTACAAAAAGCTGAATCAGGGAGGGCAGCATTCGTACCAGAATTTAAAATCGCTTTTTTGATCTCAATATTTTTATCGACACTTTGAATACCAGCAACGATCATTTCTGAATCACGCGTTTGGTTATCAACAATTTGATTTGCACTGACCGCTGTTTGTTGAGTAGATACACGCACAGCAGAACGTACCATCAATTGCTGAGCTTGTATTGCAAGCTCAGAAAGGATAGTGCCAAGACTAAAAGCATTGGTAAAAAGTGGTACGGATAATAGACCAACCGTTAAAGTACCCACCGCAATTGCTTTAACAGGTGAAAACTGATTAACAGTAATTCTTCTTTTACGCAGATTATTTCTATTTTTCATACCACCCCCAACTTAAGAGAAAAAGTCTTTAATTGATTGGGTGACAGAAGTAGATTCTGAACTTGAAGTTTTTGCGTTAGACGGTGTGCTAGTACTGGCTTTTTGATCAGTTGAATAAGAAACTGGACTAGTCGAGCTACTACCATTGATTGTATAAGTATCTCCACCCTCAAAAGCACCGCTAGGCATAACTAGACCAGGATCAAGTTTACCAAGTTGACCATTCACAGCAGTACCAAGCGCACCCGATACATCAGTATATTGACCAGCTTTGTTGATTTCACCTATAACATCATTCAATGGGCCAACAAGTTCAGTACTTGCAGTTTTCATTGCGTCACACGCTTTTTTAGTCGCGTAATCGACAACCATTTGTTGCGCTGCATTGATGATTGTATCAAGTGATGGAATAGTCACAGAAAGGTCAATGATTTTACCGATGTCAGCAAAACAGCCACCTTGACTAGCTGGACTGAACATTTTGTTAATATCGATTGGACGACCCCAAACCGTCATTTGTAGATCTAAGTTGTCTTTAACGACTTTACCGATCCCATCAGTTGCACATGATTCAATATTGGTTTGAATGTTTTGAGCAGCTGCTTGTTCACCTTTTTTAACCGCCATGAAGTTGTTTTCAGCAGCAGTAGAGTTGAATGACGAATTAGAACTGGTAGACGAATAATATCCGCTATTTGAATTCGACAAAGGCGTATCACCACCAGAGCTACTTGCAATGGTCGATGATGTTGCGATGTTTAAGTTACCCATGTTTTGAGTATTACTGGTAACAGAAGCAACGGAACTTTGTTGAACTGCAATAGCACTTGAACACCCAATAACGGTAGCAACAAAAATGCTTAAAGCACTTTTAGTTTTAAAAACTGGCTTAACATTTTGTAGATTAGGGTTAGTCCTTAAAGTCTTGCCCCGAACTTGTTGTAGCCTTTTAGCTTTCTTGTGATTGTTACGCATATCTAGCCCTTTAAAAGAGTTATGATTAATGTTTTTTAGAAGCAAGTTCGCAAAGCACTACAACATCTTTTACTACAGCTTCACTACTTAAATATAAGGTAGCTATAAGGTGTTTTAACTCATATATCCTTTTAGCGAACTTATATATAGAATCATAATACCATTCTTCACCATATTGTAGTATATACTTCTCATTGGTTAAACATAGTTTTATGAATTCTTTTAAAATAGGACGCTTAAAAATAATAGCTGTCGTAATATATATAAACTGAGTACTAACCAAACACATTAAAGTATTAATTAGCTCTACTTCCTCTTTTAAGCATTCCTGTAAAACCGATGGCTTTAGGGTTTTAGAAAAACCTTCCTCAGTCACAATATCTTTTAAAAAACCTGAATCCGAGTACTTATTTTTCAGAAAATTACTTAATTCATGCACGTTCTTTAAGTAAATATTGATCTGATCTTTAGACGCAGTTTTGAAATGTTCCTCTACACGTTTTGGATCGTTTAACGTGATGTCGAGCATTTCAGATTCATTATTTTTTTGATTTAAAAGCACAAAAGCGGTGAAGCTGGTAACTTTGCGTGTTTCGCCAAGATAGCCACTACTGCAAGCATTCAAAAAAACAAGGCAATGCTGTTCAGTAAGATACAAGCCGTATTCTTTTGGTGTACCTGGTTCAAAGAAATTGAGTGAACGCTTATCAAAATGAAAAGTGTTCTCTAAGGTCTGACAAAAGTAGTTAATAGAGTGTACAAAAGCTTCTGGTACAAAGGTTGTAGGCTCTTGAGACAATGCTATGTTTTGGCTTTCTATGCTCATTCCCACGATTTAGTCCTCTTTGAGAGGTAGGGCGTAATAGCCCATTTGACTTAAAACACGTAAAGGAATATCAAAGTTAAGACTTTGCGTTAGACCAGATTTAGGGTTAAAGGTTTTAGCTGAAGCTATAAACAAAGTTTGCTCATTAATAAACACTTGAATGCTATTCGTGACTTTTTGTTCATCAAGTATGACGCCACATACAATATCTAATTTCACATCAAACGTATAAGCATCCATTTGAACGTCTATTGATTCCCAATCGATCGTCATGAACAAGTTTTGGTTTTCAAATTCCAAATTACCTTCTTCAAGAGCTTTATGGATTAATCCCTTTTCTAATAATTCCAAGTAAAACGCATGTAAAGGCGTTGCATCTGCAAAACCATGAGGATTAAACGGCGTTCTTGTCGGTTCAGTGATTTTAGTTTGAATCATGTTTAACTCCATTAAAGGGTATTTAGATTCTATCTTAAAACACCCTAAATGTTTTTATTTAAAATTAATTAAAACCCATTGCTATAAGTTGAAGCGCTTTCTTTAGTTTTAACGTTTTCAAGATTGCTTTGCGTAATAGTATCTTTGTAATGCTGACTAAACGTATTTTTACCCGTTTCGTTTATGTTCTTAAGCTCATTTTTAATGACCTTAAGATAGTCTTGATATTTTGGTGACTGTTCTACATAAACTTCGGTCGCTGCAATTGAGAACATGTTCTTATCATTGGTTGCGATCGGAAATAGGGCAGTATAGGAAGCATCTTGCTTGAGCTGGTCTACAGTTGTTTGTTGCTCAATGATCTTCGCCTGATAGTCCAACAATGTTTTATTGATATTTTCATGACTATGGATAACGAAATTCAACTGTCTGTCATTCGGACGTTCAAGGGTAAACGGCTGATCGATACCAGAAAGCTTATTACAGATCTCCATATTGTATCGGTAGGCTTCAAACGAGTCTGAAAAGTGATTAAAGTCTTTTCGGAGAGCATTATTGTTTTCTAAGTCTTGCTGAAAGTCTTGAAAGCATTGCAATACATATTCATCTTCATTTTTCTCAACGAATAATTGAGCGATGTTGGAGCACTGGTGCCGTTCGCAGAGATCCGCAAGCTTTTGAATGCTTTTAACCTCATTTTTCTTTTCTAAGATGTTGCGTAAATGTAGCTGAGTTGCCCGATACTCTTGCATCAACATATTGTGATGCTCGACAAATAGCTCATAATCGCTTTTAAGGTACGGACTGGCACCTTCAATCTCACGCTCTACCTTTTCATGCTTAGAGTTGGTTTGAACACGCTCACGCGTGGTATTCACTGTATTTTGACCAAAACCACCTAAGATTTTATCAAAAGTAATCATCGCATCGATGTCGCCAGTTACGTTTTTATAGAGATCCATGATTAACGCCCCAATGTTTGATCATTGTCATGATCGTTTCTACGTGCGACTTCTAAATCTATATGCTTATCAAGGTCACTCAAAAATTGAGATGTCGTATTTTTCTCAAGCTTTACTTGGTCTAAGTAGTTTTTAGTATTGAGATTCAAACCATCTTGGAGCGCTTCTAAGCGTAGGCCAGTTTTATCAAAATCAGCCTCAAGGATCTGATTCACTTCTTTGATTTTGTCCATGTCTTGCTGTTCTAGACGGTGTAACTTCACATCTTCATGAATCGCAGCGATATAGTGATCGGTTAAGATCTCTTGCTTTAAGTGCTGAAGCGCAATTTCCACGTTTCCTGTTTCAGCAATCACGGCGTTGAAGCTGTCAAAGATTTGACCTGTTTCAGCCGAGTTTCTAAATTCAACAATACGAGGCTCAACACTATTAAGGTTTACAAACTTGGCATCACCATACGCAGTAGGTAGTACTAGATGATCATCCATACATTCAAAAAGTTGCTTATATTCAGCATTCATAAGATTTGATGCTGCTTGAAGCTTTAAATCTTGTTGTAACGTGTCTAGGCGTTGGTTGAGATGTAGAAAGCTTTGAACATACATCTCGTTTTGAGAGTTTTCAGGCGCAACAACGGTTGAGGCCATACCTTTAACAACATTTTTCAGTTGCGTATTTTGAATCTGATCAGCAATTTGATTAAGCGCGTTAATGTGATCGGCTTTCACAAGGTTATTGTTTTTCAGTTGTTCAATAAATTGATTTTGTTCAATCACTTTTTCACTTTCCTTTTCGCTGAATAACGAATCTTTAATTTGTTGTTTCACCTGGTCCAAGTTAGAGAAGAGGTGAAGTACTTCTTGTTCATTGCTGTTATTGACTGCATTTAGCAATGTAACAAACACATCATGGCTGATTAGTTGTTGCTGATTATTTTCCGCATTCTGAAATTCAGCAATTTGGCTACGGCTAATGACTTCAACACCAACATCATTGATATAGCTTGCACCAATCGGGGAGAGTTGATTATCTGGAGCTTTTACGGCGTAGTACTCGCCTGATTTGCCATCATCTTTGGCGCATAGACCAATATATGTATTGCCATCTTGCGTAATGATTTTTGAACCGATGCTATTGAGTGCTGCAGAGGGTTGTAACGTACTCAAGGTTTGAATCAATTCTTTTTCGCGATTTTGATGAATTGCATTACTTACTGCTTGGTAAACTTCAGGATCTAAATAAGTCACCTGATTGGCAGATTCTTCATTGAGCGCCGTGACAGTATTCCACTCTAAAATATCTTTACGCGGTATCGTTGTAATACCGGCATTAATAATATCTTCCGTGGTAATTTGACGATCAAGGTTGGTAATGGCCACGGCGTTGTATTCGGGTGCAATTGATTTATGACCTTCCGAATCTGAAGTCAGTACCACGAATTGACCGTAATCCGTTTTCACCATAGCACCTACAACACTGAGCTTGCCTTCCAAAATCATTTTTGAAAGTTCAAGTTCACGTTCGGCAGATCTGGCGTAAGTATTAGTCTGTTCTGCAGTATTGTTGATGGTATCGGCTTTGAGCTTGTCTAAGTATTCGCTTGAAAATTTACCAAGCGCATTTAACTCGTCTATCGGCTCGACAGACTCCAGCTCATACAGTGGAACGGTAGAGGATTCATTCACGATGTCTTTAAGATAAAGCACATCTTTTTCAGTGATATTTTCGAGATCTTCAATCACCGAAAGAGGCACAACGATCGCACGTTTATCCAGATTATCGGAAGCTATATCCAAAACAACCATATTGGTTTGGGTTGTTTCATCTTCATAAACCATACCGACAAACTGTTCAATTTCAGCATTAGAAACATTGTTGTGACGGTCTTTAAAGAATGCTTCTAAGTCAGAATCATGATCAACATAAATACTGTCATAAGGGTTCATTGGTTTACCGTCATTGTTTTGGTCTTGGCTTTGCGGTGCTGATTGAGTTGCCGACTGTTCTGCAGTATTGCCTTTAAACTTACCCAAAAGGTTTGAAAGTTTAGATTTGGCTTTCTTTACTTGATCCGAAATCATTTGACCTGATTGATAGGCACGTTGAATAAACTGATCTTTGTATGAAGCTTTGGCTTCTTCAGTCATTTGTTCTGGATCTTGCCCTAATGGATATTCGGCACCAAGGAACATACGTGCTTGTTCTAAATACTGAGAACAAATGGGTTCAAAAAAGCGACCTTCAAACTCATGGATCTTTTCAGACTTAATGCCTTCGTGCAGTTCTTCAATTGAGAGAAACGTTACTTTGTCTTCAATCGTTTCTAAATAGAACGGCGTAATCGGGGTAGGTGCATCGCTACCTTCCACTTGAGGCGGTAAATCTGCTTCCTTAACCAGTTTGATAAATGGGGTAGAGGATTCAACACCTTCGACAGAATCCTTACCGACTACATCAATCACGATGTATTGTTCACCGTCAATGGCATAGACTTTAGCGACATTTAGATCGAATTCTTCTAAGGTAACGCCGTCACGGTCTTTATTCAGTTGAGTGGTATATGGATCGTTTAAAAGAGGCAACATTTGCTCTTTTGAGATCGGTTTTAAAATATCGGCATTCTTACCAGGTTCAGTCAATTTTGATTTATCGGCTGTATTGGCAAGCTGTTCGGGTTGTTGTGCGTCTGGATGGTTACTTTTAACGGTAACATCAGGATTGATTGGTTTATCCCAAATATTTTTCAGGTTATCAAGGCTTTTGTTCTTGTTGAACATGGCCATAATCGCTGCAATGATCAACTTGATTGTTTTCTTAACCAGTTCAATCATGACTGCAATCATTTTTGCACTGAGCGCAGCGAGTTCATCAGCGACCGTGCGTGGATGGCCGTGGCTATTTTCACGCGCTAAAGGAGGACGTTCGTTACCTTCCTCATTTCGCATATCCTTAAAGCTTTTAGAGGCAACGCTACTTGCAGCCAAACTTGCTTTGTCTTGTGGACCACCAGCAATGTTTAATGTGCTCTTTGGTGTACCTTTTGGTGCATTCGGATCAGCTGATTCAACATCTTCCTTTACTGTCTCTTTAGTCTTCTGATTTTCTTTATGTTCTTTCAAAAGTAGAGCAGCTTGCAACTGGTCGCTATGTTCACGGGTTTCTAATAACTGAATTACTTCCTTGGTTAACGTGTCCGTATTGAATTCAAGATAGTGAATCTCAAGTTGTTCAAGTCGAGCAGCTGTATGGTCGCTATTCACACGCCATTGATCCATGACGATAGTTTTTGGCACTAAGCCAAGTTCTTCAGCTTCAATCCCACGAATTAAGCAAAAGTCACGCACTTGGCGCATCAATGCGTTAATTTGGTTTTTATCGGTTAATTCACCTGAAAAATAGGTATTCGGTGCACCCGTAACTTCGTTGTAGATCTGCTGCTTTGCTTCACGCACGACTTGGTTTTGGTTAATCAAGCCTTCAATCGCGAATTGACGATTACTCAGGAAGTTGAGGGCATTTTCTTTAGTTGCACCCTTCAGGCTTAAACCATAGTAGGGCTGAGTGACAAAAGATTTTGTCTCAAAGTTAAAGAGGGTTTTTTCAGCCACTTGAACGGCTTCAAATGGATTCTCTTCTTTGGAAAGGAGGAAATCAGGATCATTGTCTGATAGGAATAATTTAGAGTCTGCAGTTGTATATACACGGTCTTCAACTGGCAATGAACTGTTATTTTCAGCAATATTGCCTAATCCTTGGTCCAGTGCGTTTTTAGTCTGGATTTTATTCAGATCCGCAATAAACTTAAGATCATCATCATTCTGCAGATCAAGCCCGATGTCTGCAAAGAATTCTAATTGACTGGCTGGATCTCTTTGCTCAAGTGCATCAAATACTTTACCAATCAGAACAGGATCAAGTTCAGCTAAATCATTGACAGTGACAGCGGAAAGATCAAACGTGTTTTCAGGAATGATGGACCGTTCATTCTCGTAATTCGGGTAACTACTACGCTCATAATCACCTTCGTCAAAAAACATCGGTTCATCATCGTTCAACCGAGTATCTTCAAGAGGGGGAGCGTAATCATAATCTGGGTGCCCAGGAGGTACAGAGTTACCGCCCATAGGCTGATCATATTGTTCATACTGATCATACTGATTATTTTGATACCCATCATCTTGCATGACTGGCGGTTCTTCCATTAATGGAGGTTCAGATAGGGGATCATTGGGATATGGTTCAGACTGGTATTGTTGCGATTGATCTTGTGCAACATTGTTTTGTTGTGGCGTAGGCTGGATGGATTGAAATTCCACGCCGTCCAAACTTAAATCATCCCACTGTTCCAGGCCCTCATTGAAAGTTAATGATTGGCCGTCTTGCAGTTGATCAAGTGTTTGCTCGTCAAAATTATCTTGTTTAGGGCTTTGGTCCATATTTGATCCTTATGACAGGTGGCCTTCCTGGTTTTAAGAGTCCTTTTTAGAATCTGTATCAACATTCCAAATAAAGTCTTCTTTAAAGTCAGAATTAAAACCAGTTGTGATGTCTAATTCACTGTCAAAATCCACTAAATCTGAGTTATTAGAAGATTCCTCTAAGGGATTAGAGTTGCACATAAAATACCTGTATTTGTTTTTTAAAACGTCAATGTGATCGTCACGGATATGATACATGGTATATACGAACTAGACCACACGTAATTGTTATTCACGTATGGTCTGGTATATACCTTTTAAGGGAGGGTTTTAGAAAGATAATTGCTGGATTTCTTGATCGTTATCTAAGGTTTTACCCTTAGGTAACTCAGCCTTATAAGCTGGCTCTTCTGGAGGATTAAGCATACGGTTAATTTCATTTAAAAAGTAATCATTACCATCAGGAAGCTTAGATTTTAAATCCAAAAAGGCAGCTTCAATTTTGGTTGTACTGTCCAGCTCGTCAACAAAGCGTTCAACATCCTTGAGATCAAGCGCAAATCTAAACTCATTACGGCCTGGCTCAGTAAAGTGGATGTTCAACGATTCATCTGTTTTACCGCCTTTAGGATCATGGAATACGTTGGTATTCGACATAAAGCGATTGAACTGTTTTGCAACAGATTTCACCGTCACATTAAAGCAGTCTGACCCGTTGTAGTAGAACTCAATACTTGCTTTCTTGTACGGGAAATTAACCTTAGTACCCACATAGTTATTGCGGTTGAAATCAATGTTTACAGGCAATTGATTAAAGAAGTTCGCAATCTCTTTAACTTGCTTAAACGTCACTTGGTTTTCAAGAGAGCTTTCAAACAAGTCAGTTGGTGTATTTGATGGCAATAATAACGCACGGTTACGCATACCATCAGCATCGGTAAATATAACGGTTGAATGTCGTAGATCTAGTGAGCTGACAATCTTATGTGCCTTGAACATATTGCCCGTTAAGGTAATCGCTTGTCGTGTGACATCACCAGACGGCGCTTTCTCAAAATAAGTACGCGTATAACGGGAATAATTGTTTTGTTCAGTAAATAAGTTCACCAAGGGTTGACGATCCTCAACATGACGTCTATTCACATCAGCATAAGAATAAAATTCAGGATTGAAGCGTTTTAGGATAATACGTCCTTTTTCACTCACTGGAGCTACCCAATCCAAGTCTTGCTTGGCATTTTGCATGGTGTAATTGATCAGTGGAACTTTAAACGACTTCTTATCACCAGGGTAAACCAAATCAAGCTTAACCGCATTCGGTGTGATTGCACCTACACGTAACGGCGGTAGGTCTAGACGTAGCAAAGCACCTGTTTTGTGATCTGGCGTCACTTCATCATCAAAAAGACTAGGTTTTGAGATAAGGAACAATAACCCATGCGCTGAATGACCTTCTTTTTCGTTCCTTTCCATAGAACGAGCCAAGAATTTTAGATCCTGAACAATTCGATACATGCGATCAAAGTTAGAGGTCAAAATAGGATCATTGGCAAGATAAACCGCTTCAGCTACTTTTTCAAAAGCATCTGCAGAGTGATCATCAGGTTTACGAAATTGAATATCATCAATGTGTTTTACATTGGCTTCAACAACACCGAAATGATCAAATACTTCGTGTCGATAATCACGAATCACTTCACCACGCATTTGCCCATTTTTGAAAAATAACTTTTGCTTAGCAAAGCCTTCATATTTTTGGTACATCAATGCCTCAAAGTTATAGGCATAGTGTAGTAGTCCGTGTACCGTTTCATTGATGTTTTCATTGATACGTTTAAATTGACGCACCAGATAATCATCACTTTCTTTGAACATGAGTTTTAGATTGTCAGCACGTAATGGCTCAACATGTTCAATGTATTGCAGACCTTCAAAACGCACAGGTAGATCAAAGGTATTGATCTTGGCTGCTTCTGTTTCTGAAGTCACGGTAAAGAAGTTGTCCTTCACTTCAAACTCACGGACTTTTTTAGCTTTCCAGTCTAAAAAGTTGGTCTTGAGAGGGTTACGACCCAACAAGTCTAATTCACGGATCTTATCGTTATAGTCAACAACCAAGTCTTGATAAACCTGTTCTTGCTGACTAATCGGCATCAAAATCAGTTTAGATAGCAACTGGTTCACATGATAGTTTTGCGCCGTGCGATATGATGGTCCTTTTTCATCATCCGAAATATCAATATCAAGTGTGTTCGCCAAGTTTACGTTATTTTTTAAATAGTCCAACGCTACCCGGTTGCCAATGTAGTTGAGCATGTCAGGATAATCGTTTTCGTTAAACTTGGTTTCTGAGTTGGCAGAGACGTTCGCTGATAGGGTAGACAGTTTACGCATCATCATTAAGTGCATACGTGTTTCTGCTGGAATACCCGAATCTACTGTCGTCATAATCGGATGTGATTCTTCACCACGGCGACCCACACGACCGATCATCTGAATCGTATCGGTAGAGTTCTCAGGTTTTTGCAAGAAAAACAACTCACGTTGGCGCAAGTGATCCGATGGAATTGTAGGATCAGGGTTTTTGGCTGCATGTAGAGAAATACCCGTACAACCAGAGCGAGTCACAATAACAACATCGATTTCACCAGATTGGAATTTTGATTGAACCAAAATCTTACCTTGTGTCGTATTGTTCTCTTGTTTATTAACCTTCCATTTGCCGTCTCTTGTTTCCGTTAAGTGGATCTGACGGCCAGAGATTTCATCAATCTTGAAGCCAGCTTTTGTCACCTTGTTACGTAGTACGTCCAAAGGCATCAAAGGTAGGTCAGGGAACTTTTGAATCTTTTCTTTGATACGATCCAAAATGATTTTATACGGACTTACCACTGGATCGCCGTTTTCATTAAATGTCACTTCCGTACTGAGCTTCTTAACGAACGAGTTACCGTAGTTATCTTCAGCTTTCACCACATCGATGCGATCTAACATCACTTCAAGCAAGTCACGGAATTGTGGGAGTTCATCTAAAACAGAAATTTGACTTTGCAGATAGCTACCGCGCTTATCTTCAAGCTTAGTCAATTCCTTTTGAATATTTTTCGCTGCTTTTTCATCGCCAGCGTCACGGTTTTCTTTGATCATGAGTTTTTGAAGCTCACTTTCAAGAAATTCAATTTCTGACGATACCGACTTGAAGTTATTAAACGCTTTTTCTTTTTCAGGCGAATCAGCGGTAACGTCTTGCGCCGTATCTGCTTTTAAAATCGCTTCCATGCGACTTTGCATCAAAATGTTGAATAGACTCTCACCCGTATTTTCCAAACCAATCACGGGCTTTCTACCCTCATGTAACGCCTGAATCACAGCATCACTTGTAGAGTCAGTTTTCAATGCCAATAGGAATTGCTTTTGGATCTGGTACATTCGAGATCCAAAGTTCATCACACTCAAACTTAAACGGTTTTTCGGATCGTCTGAATCCTGATGAAAGTCTAAATTGGCAACAGCATCATCATCATTGGCAATGTTTTCTAGCGCATCGAGGCGAATGTCTTTAGAAAATTTCACCATGTCCGTCAAGATGTCAGAAAGAACATCTGAGTAATTGTGAAATTTCTTAATTTCCTCTTCAGTTGGCACAAAGGTTTGAATGGTAATGTGCGAGAGATCTTGCTCTCTACGAATCATTGCAGAGCTATCTACCAAACCTTCAGAAATAAACTCCAAAATTGGACCATCTGCATTATCGATAACCTTTTGTAAGTCATTACGAGATACGGATCGAGGGAACAATTTATGGAAGAATTCAAGATTTTCAGGTTTCTTAATTGCCGATGCAGACTGGAAATTAATTAGGTTGGTCTGATCAATAACATCTAAGAAAAATTGACTTGTAGCTGATTTCAAGGATGCTGCACGGTGCGTTTCATCCATCACCAAAACAGTGTCTTGATTAATAAAACGAGTCAATAACGCACGTTTACGGTTTGGTCGGTTAAATTGGCTATACGTTGCCAATACCAAGTCATGTTGCGCTGGAATATCTTCAATTTCCTTAGGCAGATCTTGGCCAGTGAATAAAACCTCTTCAGTACCAAAGCGGTTAATCACAGCATCCGAGTTAAAGATAAACGGATCTTTAAAGAACTTGTCACTGTCTGTAGCAACAATATCACGCCAAATGTCGTTCAAGAGTTGCGTTGTATCTGTAAGGAAAACAGGGGGCTTTCCTCTTAACGCACTATATCGTAAACACGCAGCTGCAATACGACCTTTACCTAAACCCGTCTGGTCGCCAATAAGCACAGGTAAGTTTTGGTCAAAACGTAAAATGATATGGGCAACCGCATCGACCTGTTCACATGCAAAAGCGGACTTTAGTGCATCAAAATTGTCATATTGCAATTTCTTAGCGACATAGGCATCAACAAGAGTAGGGTAGTTACCATTATCGACTTCAGCTTGGAAATTGATACCCCCAAAACCTAATACATTTTGGATGTGTTTAGTCAATTGAGCATTTGCCTGATTAATCGCTTTAATCTGGTTTTTAGCCACTAAAGCAATTGGCTCAGATGCCATGGACATCGGTATATACTTAACTTGGTATATATTTTCCGGAGTTGGTTCTGTTGTGTTTTCAGCATTAGGAACAGGAACAATCGGCTGTAAATTTGATTGGTCAGATTCAACAGTCGGTTCTTCTTCTTTTTGCTCAGTACCGATCGCTAATTCAGAATTTAACTTAGCAATCTCTTCAGCAGTTAAACCCGGTTCCTGTTTTACTTGCTCTACCGCTGGTTCTTCAGCTGGTGTTTGTTCAGGTGTTTCACCCTCATTGGTCGCCGTGGTATCACCTACTTGAAGATTAACGTCATCGTCAAGGTCTTCATCCTGATTTTGGTTCTCGTGCGGATTCTTTACCTCAGGCACGAAATCATTGTCATTTTCATTTTCAAACGTTGGTGTAGCTTCAGTTGGTGTAGGTACATCATCATCTGAACTGGTTGTTTGCGTACTAACTTCAACGGTTCCGAAGTCAAAAGAAACTTTATTCGGTTTTGATTTAGGTTTACGACCAAACATCGGTTTTGGTTTGACAGCTTCCTCTTGCTTAATCTCTTCTTCTTTAGCGACCACGACTTCATCAAACATAGTGACTGCAGACGTAGGCGTTACACTTGATGCAATATCTTCAAGTGGCGAAACAGGCTGTTCATCACCTAGACTGGCAAACAAATCGTCATTTTCTTTTTCAACAGGCTTAACCTCAACAACAGGTTCAACCACTGGTGCTTGTTGTGCTTGTTGCTCAACTGGAGTCGGAGTAGTTGGCTTGAAGTATAGATCCTTATTCGGATTCAAACGTTTATAGATTACGTTATTAGCCCATCCCCAAAGTTCGTCATAGTCCGTTATGACTTTCAACTTATCTGGTACCACAGAAGATTGGTAAGTTTGTAGTAACGCTTGTTCATTTTTACGATTGCCTACCACCAACATACGAACATTTTGATTAGCGCCGTTTCGTGCATATGCATTGCCGTGGATTTCTACAACCGCCTCAACTTCATAATGCTTATAGAGATAATTGAGTAAATTCTTTGATTTACGCTCAACCGTACCATCTGAAATCTGTTTATCTGAGCCAATAATGAAAACTGAACGCCCTTGATCGTTTCGTGCGTTTAGTGATTTAACCAGAATGGCATGGTCCAATTTATCCGTACTGAACCAGACGTTTTCTGATGGATCTACCAATAATGGGTTTGGATCTACGCCGTTACGCTGTTGAACCAAAATTGGTGCAACACGTTCTAATTTATCCATAGCACCAAAAGGAGGGTTGGCAATCACATAGTCAACTTTTTGCTTAAACGTTTGCTCAAAATCAATTTGTGTAGCATCTGCAGTAACAACCGTGCATTCATAATTTTGAGTCAGTGCTTTTGTACGTTCAGCACGTTTGGGATCTAACTCAACCGCATAGACAGAAGCATTACGCTCTTGGGTTAATAAACCGATTAAAGATCCATTACCCACAGTTGGCTCGAGCACGGAAAAGTTTTGTTTTGTTCGGTTATCACCCTCAATCAATAAGCGCTGAGCCACAAGTGACATCGGGATTGGAGTCGAATATTGCTGTAACATACGAATCGTATTGTTTCGCATGGTCTTAGTCGGCATGCGATTGTATAACGCTAAACTCGTTTTAAATGAGCTCTCAGTAAAATCAAGCTCACCTAACTTTTCGACCATCACTGTTTCAAGCGCTTCTTCTGCAGTATGGATCTGTTTATCTGTTACCTTGGATACATCAACGTCAGCATTTTTGGCTTGCGTGATTAGAGCTAAAAACTTTAAAAAGTCCTGGTGATTATGGCTCTTTGTTTCATGTTCTAATTGATAGATATAGCCTCTTAAGCATTCTTTTAAATCTTTTTGCTTGGTCGCACGTAAGTACAGACTAGACGGCTGATCATTAGGACCTTCAGGTATTTGCGTACCTTGGGCATTCACGTAAAAACGGTTATGAGCTGAAGCATAGATTTTGTTGCCATCAGAGTTATAACCGAGTGGAGTTGCACTATTCAACGCAACGTTCAATCGTTGTGGCACCAATGTTTTTGCTTGGGCATTGAACAAATCATGCAATTCTTGGCGAGTCGCAAGCACACTACGGATAAATTCTTTTGGAATACCCAAAACTTCATGAAACAGTCTTGGTTTGATCGTTTCATTCAAATTGTATTGATACAAGTGACCGTCAAAGTGAGGATAAGCCTCAAACTTCATCGGTGTAAAACCAATGTTATTCAAATTTTCTTTAGATAGTTTTTTTTGAACGTCCAATAAGAGTAATTGGCTATCCGTCTGGCCAACACGCCGTACATCGAGATATACACCAGCTTGTGATAAGTCGATCCATTTAATTTTTTCGTTTAAATCATGAGTAGTCATAGCGAACCTGAAGAAGAATTATTAAATTTGATTAAAAAGTCATGTCGTTATAGACATCAGAAGTCGCAGCCTTTTCTTGGCTTTTCTTAACATCCATTTCTGGCTGTCTGACTTTCATCATTAACTCTTGTGGATCAGGTAAAAGATCGTGGTTGAAGTTCTTAGATAACGGACTATCGATTGAAGCTTTATGTTGCTGTACATGCTCTACCGTAATTTCTGAAAAGTTCAACGCATTCATACGGGTTTGAGTAAGTTCAACAGGCTCGATAAACGAGACAAAACAATTATTCGAGTTCCGTTGGTGTGGTTGAATAACAATAAACGCTTCAGCAAATTGCTGTTTTGCATGCGTCAATTTATTCATGGTCTGACGATCAACTTGACTTAAAAATTGAGGATTTAAGTCGTGCGGTTTTGGATTGCCGTAGTCATCGGTAAATTGATTCACTAGGGGAGGTGCACCAACACCACGAACACCCTCACCAGTACGTAAATCTATTTCTGGATCTACCTTGCGAAAACCAGCGTGAGGCGTTTTATTGTTGAAAAATTTCTTTAAGAACGTGTCTTTGTAAAGCGCACCTAGTTGTAGTTGTTGGCCATGATAAACCTCAGGCAGTAATTTTTGACTCACCAAGCCAGCGTAAAGACGTTTTAAATTTTGATTTTTTTCTTTGTCTACATCTTCATTGTAGAACACTTTAATTTGTCGATCGCCAAGTAATGCAAACAGGGCAATACGGGCCTGGTCCATAACATAAACGTTCTGAGCCTGTTTATCGAACTGGTCTTTTTCATGCTGGTTGGATGGTACAAAATTTGGATCAAAAGTTGCGGTGTGAAAGTCATTGCCGTTCAAAATATCTTTGATACTTTCAATCGGATCTTTAGCAACCCGATAAGACTTTTTAGTTTTATCAATACCGCCACGTTGCATCAACGGATCTGGCTTAGCGAATTGCTTAACACTTTCACGATCAGCACTGTCATAGGTTGGAATCAATGGGATTGTAGTTAATACAGAACCAGACTCATAGCGCACAACAATTTTTGAAAATGGAATGCGCTCAGGTTGGTTGTCAGTACTATTCGATAAAGATTTAACAAGAAGCTGTAAATTATTTTTAATAATAGCGTTATGAAGTGCTGGAGAATTAATTTTTACATTGGGCACTTGCATATGTGCTGCATCTTCAATGATTTGAGCTTTAACAAAGAAATCGCCGTTTTTTTGTTGATGCACATTGATAGAAGTGACTGCTTTGATTAATTGTGAATTCGGGTTGTTACTCATTACGTTGCACCACTGAGCAACATAAGTTTTATAACCGTCAAGAGATTCGTAGGGTGAGTCAACACATTTGTCAAAACAGATAATTCGACCACGGTTAGCACCGCGATTATGTGTGTCTAATGAAGTACGTTGGTTACGTCCAGAATCAAATTTTGCGTGGACTTCATCTACTGAAACATTCTCAGTATGATGCTTGTTGAGTTTATTAATGATCTTCGTGAATTCTTCAGATGAACTCATTCGTATGCGAACTGGTTCATTGGTAGACATATCAAAGCCGTATGCATACAGCTCGTCTTGTTCATCATGTTTGTAAAATTGATCTACAGTCATGACGATACGTTTAATCGTATTATCACTTTTACTCATTTCTTAAATTCCACGCTTTATATTTTTGATTGCTGGTCATTGACTCAAGCTATTTATAAAATACTACAAAACCTCATTGGTATATACTAAGGAGGCAAATAAAAAATTAAAAAATATATTAAAAAGTTTAAGAGTAAATTTTTAAAAAGAAATTTTTTGTTTATTATCTTTCTAATTAAGGGAAGTTAATTAGGGACATTTTTTATGCTTATTTTTCATGATATTACAGGATTAGTACGGAAAAACACAAATGGTACGAGCGAAAATCAAATTCATTTGAGCGCAAATTGAATTTGAATTTTTAGAAAATAAGGCGTTTTTAGCTGGTTTTTGATGTTTTTATCCACTTTCCTATTAAATTCTATCCACAAATTAAGTTCTTGTATATTAGAATGAATTTAAAAATATGAGTAAAATATTGTTCATTTTTTAGCTTTTTGCAATATTGGAAATTTGCAAACTAGCAAGTGTTGTAAGTCGCTGTTTATAATAAAATTAAATAGAATAAAAAATACTTCCAGCGCAAATTAAATTCATTTGAGCGCAAATTAAATTCAAAACGTTGCGGATAACTTCTCCAATTTCCTGAGAGCCTTGATAATAAAGACTTTCAGATTTTATGAGGAATAGCCCTTATATATGACCCAACGATCGCTATTTAGCTTGTTTTACGACAAATCAATAACTTACGCCATTAGGACGCAAGAAAGTTTACAACCCATTTATAAAAAACTTTCGCTGAGTTCAGACTATAACAAAAAATCAATGAGTTACGCCATTAGGACGGAAGAAAGTTTACATCCACTTATAAAAAACTTTCGCTCGTATTTTGACACAACTATAAATCAATAACTTACGTCATTAGGACGGAAGAAAGTTTACAACCCATTTATAAAAAACTTTCGCTGGAAGTTAGGTACAGCCAAAAAGTTATAACCTAACCTTAAAACATACTAAACATACTATCTATGATAGTTGAGCTATTGGATCTGGACAAAAAAGTAAAATCAATAACTTACGCTATTAGGACGGAAGAAAGTTTACAACCCATTTATAAAAAACTTTCGCTCGTATTTTGGCACCACTATAAATCAACAACTTACATCATTAGGACGGAAGAAAGTTTACACCCACTTATAAAAAACTTTCGCTCGAAATTTGCCAGCAATATAAATCAACAACTTACATCATTAGGACGGAAGAAAGTTTACAACCCATTTATAAAAAACTTTCGCTCGAAATTTGCCAGCACTATAAATCAACAACTTACATCATTAGGACGGAAGAAAGTTTACAACCCATTTATAAAAAAGTTTCGCTCGAAATTTGCCAGCACTATAAATCAACAACTTACATCATTAGGACGGAAGAAAGTTTACAACCCATTTATAAAAAAGTTTCGCTCGTATTTTGGCACCACTATAAAACAATAACTTACGTCATTAGGACGGAAGAAAGTTTACAAACCATTTATAAAAAAGTTTCGCTGGGTGCCTATCTTGAGCACATATTTATTTGATCAAGTATTACATTGGTTAACTTACATTGTAATTGTGAATATTACTCATATAAGGCACTGTTTTTCATAGTCTTATTTATTAAGAAATTACTGTTAAAAATGCTTTTAATCGTAGTCTAATTAACGAATTGATGCTATAATGTCTACTCAGAATGCCTATGGGAATTCGAGATATGCAATATCAATCATTTAGTCTTAGACATCAAAAAATACTCATTGACTTCAATGTGTTTAGCTCTGGCTCGTCTGATATTTTGCTAAAAGGTGTTTTATCTGCCGAATTGCTTATTCTAGTTGATAATTTAAATGCATTTTATTCTGCAGAAGACGGTAGATACGTTGTATCAGCTGAAAAAGTTAACCACGTTACAGGTCTAGATTTTAATAAGAAAACTATCAACCAGATCATGCGTGAAGCTTGTGATTTATCATTTATGATTGATACAGATGCGAAGCAAGCTGCAGCACCTATGATTGACGAAATTCAAATCTTATCAAGTGGCGATATTACTTTTAAACTCACTAAAAGCTTTGATTTTTTTAGAAATTCTCTTAGTTTTAAAAGCATATATGAGAAGCTACCATACAGGTTCACTACTTCTAAACTAGAGTTACCGCAGATCGGTCAACAAATAATGTTAATTGCGTAATTAAGCCTCTGACGAGGCTTTTTTATTGTCTAAAATTTAGTTAGTATATACACAGCTTTAAAGCGAAAAGACTACAACGTTAGTTGGGTTGCAAATATATTTTTATTTTTATTTTTTAATTCAATCTCAGGCAATGTACGTTGTACGTTGTCTAAAGTGGAGCAGTTATGCAAGATTCTTCACAAGTCTGCATAAGTAAAGGAATTTCAGAAGATGAAATTTTTGGACTATCGCAGTCAATCAAAGACTCAATTATTAATGCCGAAACAAAAACCATGGATCTCTTGGGTTACGGCAACAAAATCAGTAATTTCATAGTCGAATGTTATCTAGATATTCCAGTTGTTGATCAATTCATTTTTTACTTAATGTTGGTGAATGCCAAAAATAAGTATGCACATCAGCTGCAGCGCGTTATCGCTGAAAAACCTGAATTATCCCAAATTGAAGCATTACAACTAGCGAACAACTTTGTTCTGAATTTTGAATACATCCGTCAAATTCTTTTATTCAAAAATAAAGCTAATTACCTTAGCAATGGCCGTATCAAATCTTTGGCATGGAATACGCTAAATAGTGTTGGTAAAGTGATGCTACCAATGAGCTCTTTACGCCAAATGGACAGCGAACCATTTTCAAGAAATGACGTAGACAGCGTAACTCATAAAAGAATGTTTGCCAGTACGGGCTATTTTGAATTAGATAACAATGCGTTTATTTGCTATCAGCTTGAAGAAACGTTGATTGCCAATCTATCTGAATTAGATTTTGATAAAAAGGGGCGCTACACAGTTCTCGACACTTTAACGGTTCTTGGATTTAAGGACCGTTTTGATCTTTATATGTATAACTTGATGAAGATCAATGAGTTTCGTGGCGAAGTGGTTATTCCTTACATTGACTTCAAAGCATTAACCGAGTTTTCAGTAGAATTTAAATACAAAGCAAGTGATTTTTACCGTAAACGACTTCTTGTTTCATTAGAAAGACTGAATAACAATCCATCTATTGAATTATTTATTTCTGTTAAGTATGAACCATGCAATAAGCGTACACCAGATCGTGACAATTTTTGCAATTATCGTTTTCAGATTCAGTTGAAGTCCAACTATCGTAAAGCGCTTAATACATTAAATGAAATGTGTGCAAAGGTTCAGGATGAACAGGGCAATGAGCTTAAAATCAGTAATGCGCTCTTCACTTCAGCAATTCGATTGAATAATGGTGAACCTGAAAAAGTAATAGAACTTGTTAAGGATCGTTTAGCTGCTTATACAACTAAGAATGGACCATCATATTTAGCTAAAAATCTTAATTTGGTTGCGTCTTATGTTACGCGAGCTCTAGAAGATCTATATAAAAGTAATCACTTCTTTGAAAGATTCCTAAACGATATGAAGCAAGCAGATAATTTACTTTATCTGAGAAATCGTGATAAGAAAGTTGAGATCGAAAACAAAAGTGCATCTACTTTCTCAAGCGAATTCATTAATATTCGCGACAAAGTTGATGTTACCACTTGTGAAATTCTTACAAACGCTGAGTACATTTCAAAGAAAACGGAAGCTACTGTAATTATTGATTATGCTTTCATACGTAATTCTATTTTTATTACACATCCTCATTTGCGCCACCAGCGAAATGCAGACGAGAAAAAATACATAGATCTCGTGTGTGAAAGCACAAAGCTTTGCCAAATATTCTTTGGTACGGGTAATGAAAATAAAAAAACGTTAACTCAAAACTATTTAACAGAACTCCTGTTTGAACATTTTTTTGATGATAATTTCCACTTGAACTCAGATGTATTAAAGAATCTTCTAAAAAAAGATAAGGACTATTGGGTACAAGAAAAGCAAAAGACATTTATGCGGTTGTGGAAACTTGCAAATGAGTTCAGTTTAAAAGCTATTAGTCCAGCGAACTACAACGGTAAAGAGAGTTCAGACAATGAATAATAAACTTTATTTATGTGCAATTTTTACGGCTACTATATTGAGTAGTAGTGCAAATGCCGATTTTAGTGATTGGTATAAAAAAGCAACTTCAAATGAAGATTCAACTCAGCAAGTGCCAGCTCAACAACAGCAAGCACCTGGTCAAATTCAACAGCAAGCACCAGTTCAGGTTCAGCAACAGCCGATACAGCAAAGACAATATAATTCTAATCGGAACACCACAGCTACGCGTTACCAAAACAATAATGCAAATGTCACTGGTGATTCTGGCCTTGAAGCACGAATGAATAACTTGAATTCGACCATTGAGAATCTAAACAAGTCATCAAAAAGTGGTGACAACCTCACGAATAACTATCTAAATATTGTTCAATTCATAGTGATAAACGAAGAAACACGTAAATTGGATGGTAAAGACAATACATCACTGATCAATAACATGTTGGCTGGTATTGTGAGTTGTCAGAATAAATACAAAGTCGATGTTATACAAAAAGTGAATAATCAACTCCCAAGAGATGTTGCTAACACCGTACAACGGTATTTAAGCCAGAATGGACGCTCTATTGGTGCAAACGGCAACTGTTTATACTAATTAAACCCCCTTTTAAAACCGTCCTTAAAAGGCGGTTTTTTTATTCTTAAAACATACCTATTTATTTTAAAACCACATTCTATATACTACTAACAGTTTAATGAATATTAATGTGGGTTTTATCATGATCAGTTCTAAAACAATATATGAACTATATCAATTGCTGAATCAATCCGAAGTACAAGAATTAAAATCATCTATAACTGAGACTTTTGGTGCAGATGTGGAAAGTGAAGTTGATAAAAGCCCGGTCTTACAGCAAAAGATCAATTATTTTATTTATCAATATATACATCTCAAGCATCCAGAAAGAACAGACAAGATCTTATTCGATGCAAATGAGTCGGCTCACGAGGTTGTAAAAACAGAACACCTTAAAAGTGAGCCAGTACCCTTATTAAAAGATTTTGTATCAAACAGCAGCAATAAAAGTTTAGCACCTGAAGAACAAAAAGATGTAATTGCAGTCACTTTACCAGCCGAATTATCTGACATTCCTGTTGAACCAACAAATCAAAACCATACAGGAAATAATGAAGTAAAACATGACTATAACATTATCCTTGATGGTCGAACTAAGCTAAATATATTGCTCGAAAGATATTTAAGTGGTGTTGATGATGTGGCTCGTGAAATCATTGTGAAGTGCTTTCTTGTTATCTCTATATTTGTAGCACTGATCTCTCTTGTTATGGTTCTTCTGAATACGACCAATATTAACCAGATCCAAGAAATGTATGATATTGGCCATAAAACATTCCTATTCCAATATGCTGAAGTCTGCAATGTAAATGTTGAAGTTGCAAAAGCGAATCCATGTGTTATCTCAGAAATCAATAAACGTATTTCTGAACTATCAAATAGCAGATTTTGGAACACGTTCGGGGTGGTGCTTTTCTCACTTTTATCGTGCTTTTTCTTCTACCATATCTCTACTTACCGTGATTCTAAAGATAAGCACAACGGCTAGTCTTAAAAGGAGGGTAGGGTGTTTTAAAATGGTCTTAAAAGGCCATTTTTTTATTTTAATAACAAAGTTTTATAGTTGATAAAAGGTATTCTAAAAGTATAATAGATACACTCTTAAAACTGGAATGCGTTGTGCTTTTTAAAATTCCAAAAACGGGTGAGATTGATTCAAGTGAACAATCGATGACAGGCCTGGTACTCAAATCGGCATACAACTTAGTTGCCATTTTCAATATTTGCTACATCTTTGTAGTTGTATTCTTTGTGTTTGAAATGTTTTTAAATACAACGATATACAAGATTAAATATCTACCAGAAACCCTCAATACTCCATCATATATATTGCAAATCATCATATTCATTTTATGTTTTTCTTCACTTCTGTATGCGATAAACAAAATGTTTGATGAAAAGTATATCCCTACACGCAAAGAAATCTATCTATTCCTTATCTCTTTTACTATCAATAGTTTATCAATGTTTAATTTTTTAGCTACCAAATAACACTGTAATACCAAGTTCCCACCGTAGCCTAAGCAAAAGTTACCTGTTTTTTTGGGTTTTAAAAGCAGTGAACAAGGGCAGAATTAAAACACAAAAAAATAAAATTAATAGTTTTAAAAAATATTTTTTAAAACTAAATCAGTGATAATATGTAACCAACGTTAAGTTTAAGAAAGTATATTATGTCTGATATTCGCAGCATCTATTTTTACGGTAATAATAAAAGCATCAAATTGGGTAAAAACCCAATCTTAAATACTGTCTTTGAAATTTTTCCAGCCACTAAAACCCCTTTAAAGCGGATTCTTAATCATAACCACCAGTGGGTTAGTAATTGCGCTTTTTACGTGCCTAACGATGTGAAAAGTGAATGGGTTAAAACGGTAACACTTTCAATTTTGACAATCTCAATTATGGCTTCCTTCCGTAATGCAATTGCACAGCAAAAAGGGTTGTCACCAAACGATGAAGCACTTGATGAAGAGGTAGAGAACCTTGTGCCAGATTCGTTATTCAATTCTGCTATTGAATTATCGGATCTTAAAAAAAGTTTATTAGAAGTTCTGCCAAATTTAATGAGCGAATACCTTGCACAAAACTTTGGTGAATACGAAAGCATTATTACAAACGGTGTAGCTAAGCTTTTTATTGATAACCATGAATTTTTGGATAAGCAACTTGATTCTGATGCTGGAACAGATAATCAGATTTCAATGTTAAATTTTACTGACAATGCAGATGAATTATTTCACACAACAAACTATATTTTAGTCCGTATTGCTGATTCAAATGAAAACTTGAAAATCAACTTTACTAACAGCAAACCACATGCAGAACACTTAGGCCGAATTCTGCATACATTGTTGGGGGATGAAAGTTTTGAGATCTCAAAAGGTTCAATTGAGATACCTAATGACGAAGATGGCCAAGAAATTTTCATCTTTGAAAAAGAAACGAACTTTATTGATTTTTACAATTCATTATTGCTGGAAGTTAGTTTTTTTCTAGATCATGCAACAGTCTTAGAGCATATAGAAAAGTATGCACCAATTAACCAAACACTAAGCAGTTTGAGTGAGAATTTAGAAAAGAATATTAACTTTGTCATTTCTTCATTCAAAGAAACTCGCGATCTATCTGCATATTTAGAAAGCCGTGCTCAAATCATAGGGTTAATTCATGAAGCTGCACAAATCGCCAGCATTGAAATACAGCCAGTTGCTCAGGCTAAGGACCTTAAATCGTTAATTGAATCGCATCACCTGGTTACTTTTAATGATAAAGACACCTTTAAACAATTTAATTTATTTTGAGGTGAATATGAAATTTGTTATTAAAAATGGCATTGGTACACGTAAAGTCGAAGTGGATCTCGCATTAGATATACCATTGGTGCTACAAAAATCCATTTCTGTAATTGAGTATGAAGATTTCTTTAAATATTTTAGTGAGCAACATTTTCACATTTGCAAATTTAGAACGTTGAACTTTAAAGATAATAGCGTAGAGGGAAGTAGTAAGGAATTAAATCGCTTTATCTGGCTTGCTATGGCACATCAAGCTTATATGGAGCGTAAAGCTTTACTACCAAGTAAATATATTGCGGATCTAGAAGCTTCAATTTCAAGCATGTTTAATTTAGAGAGCGAATCGCGAGAATGGTACCGAGCTATTCACAAAGCCATAGATGCTTACCTTAAATCACAATTTCCTGAAGCAATAGAGTTTTTACCTTCCAACATTGCACCACTGGATGAAGTGACTAAAATTCTTATGCAAGAAGTACAGCCAGTGATACCAGTTGCAGACGAGCCAGCGAAGCTTTATAGCTGATTCTAGAAATAATTAAGACATAAAAAAACCATCTAAAAATTAGATGGTTTTTTTTGTTTGTGTTTTTATAATTTTGCGAATACTTCAGGATTGTCATTCATAAACTGTTCAATGAAATCATTGTCTAATTCGACATGTTTTGGAAGCTTCTCATGTTCACGAACAATGGATTTTATAGATTCAATATTTTGCTGATTGAAAACAGGTGTTGTACGGCTCTTATAGCCAGTATCAGCCATCGCATAGCGATCATCAAACATACCTGAAGAGGTATTAGAATCGACTTCTGAGTCGCTTATAGATAGTGTTAAGTTGCGGTCTTCAGCTAACTTTAAAATGAATTCGTCAGAGATAAAGTTACGTAGCTCATGCAGCATAGATTCAACTTTATTGTGTTTAAAAAGCACCTTTGCAATTGAACGACAAGATAAGAAACCTTTTGTGATGTTTAGATCTAGTAATTTTTGAGGAATGATTGGATCGCTTTTCTTGTTGCTATTCGCGATCTGTTCAACTTCTTCATCAGTCATAGAAGCTATAATGTTTTTAAAGAAATTGCCATATTGAAACTTTTCAATTTTCTCCAGCATTGTCACTTGTTCTGTATCTAATAAGCAAAAAGAAATAGGTTTAAGCTTGCGTTGGTCGGTTTTGCTTAAACTGCCATTTTGGTTTAAGCGGTTCTCTTTGGTTTTAGCGTTAGTTTTAGAGTTAGTCATTTTAAACACCTTTCAATATGTTTTAAACTTTGGTTAATACCAATAATCATATTATAAGTGGTTTTAGCTAAAATACAAAAAATGAACATTTTGTTTTTTTAAAAAAATCTTTTAAATGTTTTTCGTATATACTATAAGAATATCTATCTTAAAAGGTATAACTCGTGATTAAAACTGATACAGGCGATACGGTTGGAGGGGGTTTAACGAATCCTCAGGATGAAGTTCTAGCATTGTTAGAAGATTGCTTAAACTCTGAACAATATACAGCTCGTATTACTTATATTTGTGAAGATGGCGGTCAATTAGTAGGTAAAAAGGCAGCTTTAAAGATTTTAAAGGAACAAGAGGACAATGGTTTAATGCTGGTTCCAATACCAGTCTTAGGAAAACAACTAAGAGTCTGGAGTGGTTTAAGTAAAACCAAAATGTCTAGTCACACAGGATTGTACAACAATATACAGTGGTCAAACTTTGAAAGTGGCGAAAAGTTAATAACAAAGCAAGCGTGGACATTACTTCAACTTAGACTTGGGGTTCATCCAAAATACAAATTGGTTTTAAAAAATGAATTAGATGTCGAGTGAATTATATGTTAGTGAAATTAGCCCTTAGTGGTCATGCTTCTCCAGAAGCTTTAAGTAAATTTGAACGTATCAAAGCGTATGTGCCAGATAGCGCACCTGTTTTGGTCACATACTTTAATAAACAAGTTTTATTAAGTGATCTACTGGTTAATTTTTCTAATTTTTTACCATCGCTCGAAATCACAAAAGATAAAGACATGCTGGTTACGATTAGAGGAAATGAAACACCTTTAGTCGAATTTATTGTCAATTTAAAACTATACAGCATGAAATTAGGCAAACTTTTCTTTGAATTTGAGAATCAATTTAAAGAAAAAGAGCAAGACTTTAAGGGCTTTATTAAACGTCACAAACTTAAAGGTTTTGATCATGCCAATTTTGTTAATTACGTGAAACTAGGTGCATATGATAGTGCTTTAGACATTATCAAACACCAGTACGAAAGCGTTAAAAAAACATTCTTTGTACTGTTTAAAGATCGTTTCACCCTATTAGAAAGCAAGGGTTTTATTTAAGGATATTCTATGGAAATGTTAGATCCATCAAACACAAACCCTGGGCTCTTTTTAGTCATAATGGCTACGGCAATTGGTACCATACTTTTTGGTTTTTTAATTGTCGCTTTAATTGCACGATATAAGTTCAAGATTAGAGTTACGGTATCTAGTTTTATAGCTGCAGTTACTTTATCTGTATTTAGCTTTATATGCTTTGGTTCACTTGGTCCGATGGAACCTAAATACAGTACTTCAGTTGTTCAGCTTTATGCGTTGGGCTTACTGGCTGGTACTTTAATATTAAATATAGTTCTTCTGAAATTATTCAGCCCTAAAACTATTGAACAGTTAGCTTTGAAAGGTTTTAATAAGTCAGAAAATGAACAAAAAGAGCATTACAAAAACATCTTAAAAGAGTTTAAATGTATTACTGATTTGGAAGATAAAAACAAGCTTAATAAGCGCAGTTTTAACTTGTTAAATGTTTTTAAACATAAAGGAAAACAAAATGTTTGATTTTAAGATGAAATCTTTGTGTGTTTTGGCTGTTGCCGGATCTCTTTTAACTGGTTGCGTATCTAGTACTATTGATGGAATGGGTTCTAAACGCAAACAAATCATGTTGTATTCTGAAAAAGAATATCTTCAGCAAAGTACTCAGTCTTACAACAACATCATCACGACTGCTAAACAGCGTGGATTGATTGTGAATAACGCTCAAGTAAATAGAGTAGCAAAACGTCTTATCGCACAAGTTCCACATTATCGAGCTGACGCAGCAAATTGGAATTGGGAAGTTAATACAATCCGAGATAATGAAATCAACGCGTTTTGTCTATCTGGAGGCAAGATCGGTGTGTTGACTGGTTCTATCACAAAAATTAATGCAACTGATGATGAATTGGCTGCACTGATCGGCCACGAAATTGCACATGCTTTACGTGATCATGGGCGTGAAAAGGTAAGTAAAAAGCTTTTAACTGGTTTAGGTGTGCTTGCAGCTAGTTCGGCTGGTCTTGGTGACATGGTTGTATCTGGCACAAGTTTACTAGGCGATTATGGGGTTAACTTACCTGGTTCGCGCAAACTTGAAAGTGAAGCGGATCTTCTAGGTGTTGATATTATGGGTCGTGCTGGTTACAACCCACAGGGCGCAGTCAGCTTTTGGAATAAAGTAGTAGCCCAAGAAAAACAGGGCACTAAAATTGATTTCTTATCAACGCATCCTACTTCAGAAAAAAGAATTGTAGCGATCCAAGAATACATCAACCAAAATTACAGGAAATAATATAAGGAGCTGGTTATGGATATTTACACAGTTATCCGAGTGAGCAAAAAGTTGTTTGACCACGGTTATGTTGTAATACCAGAACACAAAGTAGATTTTAAATCGGCTTTACTGCTCTTAAATGAACAAACCGTTGATGATCGATTTCTAATATCTAAAGATATAGTAGGTGCTGAAATCAGAGGGAATTTTGCCTTAATTGAAAAGGAGGGGAAGTTTCAATTGTTTACCAAAGGAATAGATTACTTTTGTTTGAATGTTGAGCCTGAAAAATCCAGTACTGATCCTAAACCTGAAAAAGAGGTAAAAAAGAGTAAAGTAGTTCTCAAAAACCGTTATTTATATAAAAGTGGCGTGAAGAAGATAGGGGAGCTGGACACGTACAAGAAAAGAAGCGTCAAGATTACGAATGTAGGAAAACCATTTGTACTAAAACAAAAATTGCATGACGTTCCAGATTGGCTTTTTGAAAAGCTAAAAGACCAAGATGTATGTTGGATCTATTTTGAATATGCTGAAGAACAATTATCAGAGGCACCAATAGAAACTGCACCAATCAATTTAAAAAGTGACATTGAAAGTTGTGTTAAATACTTTAAGTTACATGGTGAAAAAACAAGAAAAAAACCAATTATCAATGCTGAAGCACCAGGTAACGTAAACCTATTCAGATATTGTGATTTACGGCGCATTGATCAGGAATTAAAAGTCTTATTTGTTTGTAGTGAAAACTATCTTTGGTTACTGGAACAAAATAGACAAGATCCACTACCTAACATCAAATTAAACAATATTAGTTTTGGCGGTTGGATCATTCCCAAGACGACAAACCAAGATATGTTGAATAAGCTAATAATGTTAGATAAAGAATTAAAAACGAATCCAGATGCTTATCTTCTAAGTGTACGAGAGTAAAGTACTCTCGTACAATAACTATTGTAATGCTACTAATTAAGTTGCTTAAATCTAAATAATTAAACATAGCTGCAAACATGAATCTCAATTTTTTATTCGGCTTTATCATAATTATTGTTGGCGGTGGTGCAGCAATAGTTGCGCTTCGTTCAATGTTAGAAAATGAAATTTTTATGAAGGATAGTATATGGCTATGAATAATTCTAAATTCGATAAATACTTATTGCGCTCATTTTTAAAAAATACTGGACTTGCAATAATTTCAATTAGTGCAATAGCATTGGTTATATTTGCATGTTATGTGGTTTATATAGGAATAGGAAAAGCATCAACTTATGTATTCAATAACTTTGTACTAACTCTAAAAACTATTGGCTATATCGTATTATTTTTAATCGCTTTAAATTTAGTTATCTGTTTTATTGAAAATGTTATCAAAGAAGCCAATCAAAAAAGGAGTGAAGATAGTTCAGAAGATAATGTATGAGGGTAATAAAAAGTATCATACTGGCTTACTCTCAACACTTTGATTTTTTGGTCTTTATCTCCATCAAGTGTATTTTCTAAAATATAGTATGAATCTTTTACCCTCATACACTAAGGGGTTAAGAAAGGTTTCGGCAAGAAACGCCCCTCAACAAAACACCTACGATAAAAAAGTTTTAGTGATCGTGGTGATCTGTATCAATTACGTCATTATTGTTTGCATTAAACTTAGCCTGCTCTTTATAAAAATTATAGTCGGCATTGTCGTATACAAGCTCTTTTGGGTAAGGGATACCCATTTCATCAAGCTTTAAAGCGTAATAATGCGGTATTGGCTTGGTTGGATTGAAGTATGGTTCAGGGTAGTACTGAGTAACGACTTTAGCGGAGTAGGAATTAACGAGTTGATCTACATCGCTTTCTATTGTTTTTTGTTGGTCATTGTAATAAGAGTCAACAAGCTCTTTGTCTGAGTGGCTTGCTGCACAACCTGAAAATATTAAAGGTATTAAAATAGCGATAATTCTATAATGTTTCATTTTAAATAGGCCCAGGTGTAGTGTATATTTAATGGAACGTTAAAATACTTTTGATTATACATGACTTTTAAAGATGCTGTAACACCACCTTTTAGCAGAGGAAAAAGAGAACATAAGTTCTTGGCTAAAATGTTAAAATCTGAAAAAGATAAGATTAAGCTTTATACCAAAAGTTTAAGAAAAATTACTTTTAATGAGCTTTTAATTAGAGCAACTTTAATTTTAGTTGTGGTTTTTGCGTTAAGTTTTTGTATCTTTGGCGTATACCTATCTTTGAACGGTTTATTCTCAAAAGATGTGCATTTAGGAATGATTGGCATTATAGGTGATAGTAGTAGAATAATATTATGTACCATCTCAGCTATATTGTGCGCGGTTACAGCTTTCAAACTGTTTAAGAAAGCAAAAATTGACTGGAAAGAACATCAGTCATCAAAACGATATGCCAAAGCAATAACGAAAGAGTACCAGTCATTAAATAATTTGATTTTGGAACAGATTAAACAAGATAAAACAGGCAGTTATTGGCTGAACAGCAAAGAGATCCTGAGCATAACAGAGCAATACGAAGATAACATAAATGAAAACACAAAAGATTATCTGGTAAGTTTTACGCAAGATACGACTAAAAAGTATGTTAGGTTTTACATATATAATAATTCGCATATCTCTAATGGGTATACCAATGTTTTACATATACACTCGACTACTTTAACAATTTATTCACACTGTCTAAGTTATTCGGATTCGTTGAGTGTTAAAGACCTTTTAGATATTTCTGTTAAAAGTATTTGCATAAATTATTAGTTTTACTATAATACTTTTAAGAACAAAATTTAAATGTTTCTTACGACATTAAAAGAATGGGAGGCTTATAGCTTCCCATTTTTCTTTTTAAAATAACTATTATTTTTCTAAAACATCATTTGCCTTTTTCTCAAAACCCTTAACTTCTGCTAAAAGTTCTTCATTTTGGGCCATTGTGTCAGTAAAGGTCTGTTTCGAGAATTTAATGAATTCCAATGCATCATTGATCGATTGCTCTTTGCTTGGCTTCACGTACTTCGGGAGCTTATTGAATTCAGTATCCACATTTCTTTTGATCGCAGAAAAGTCTTTATCAAGCGACTCGAATGCTGCACTGGTTGACTCAAGCTGTATACGTTCAGAAACTCTATGGTCGATGTTTTGGAACACCAGGAACACACATACAAAAACTAAACTAGCAATTAAACTATTTTTTAGAACAACTGTATCCATTTTAAAACCCTTTAACATTTCTTTGATATTTTTAGTATAATCACTTTAATGTCTTTAAAATTTTTTTAAAAAATATGTCTAAAGCCTCCAACGTTGAGCTCTTAAACTTTTATAGTCTTGTTAAAGTACCTTTTAAATATGCTCACAAAGAGGTGTTGTTCTCCATTTCTATTTTATATTTTAACGGTAAAACTAAATCATACGTTCATTATCACAAATTTGAAGATGAAGAATTGCAGACTGTTCTAGGGTATGTGGTTTCGGAGAGTCTGGCGTGGACCTTTGGATCTTTGAAAACTGATAAATTCACTGTTAATCAGAATTTTATTTTCAATACTGTGCAAGAAGTGGAAAAAAGCCTTAAAGAACAAATAAATGCTTTATATAAAAGCACGGGTATAAATGCTAAGTTTTCCATGCAATATGCCTTAAAGGATAAGCCATCTGCAGAAAACAACGACTTATTAGAGAAGATATTTGCGATTGATAAAATGCTACCATTTGCTTTTACATTTAATAATAACGGCGGTTATGAAGTTGCATTAAAAGAATGTTCGTTAAAACTAATTAATGATATTGGGTTTTTCGCTTAAAAGTCCTTAAACTATTAAATACCACTTCATTAATACCTATTTTTAATTATAATGTGGGGTATTAGTAGTTTTAAGTTAGGTCATTAATTAGTGAATAAGAAAACCCTTACCATAGCGATATTGTCAGTTTTGCTATTTGGTTGTGATAAGTTAAAGCCTTCAAATACTGATACTGCATCTCAAGAAGAACAAATAGATCCCATTGAAAAGAAAGTTGAGGAACAAGTTCGCAAATATGATGAACGTGTTACCACTTACAATCCATCTAACTACAAATTACCTCAATCAAGCCTTTCTACCACCAGCCACAAAGTAGCGTGTAATTTTGGTGTAGGGGGAGATCTACCAGCTTTGGCATCAAATGGCATGTTCTCACAGCCGTTATATCGTATTGAAGCTGAGCAGATCATGGATAAAGTTCAGGGCGATGTGATGTATGCCCCTTATTCAATCGCAACATCTGTTGAGGGTGATGTTTTATATGAATCTGAAATTGATAGCTTTGATCGACAGTTAAATACATTACGAAGTTATCAAATTAAATCATCTGAACAAAATATCATTTCGTCATCTGGCTTTTACACCAATTCAAACAAAGCTGTTCGTATGGCACCTATCCGCAGTTACCCGGTTGCTTATGTGAAGCGCTTGGACGGCGATATTGTTTCTACATCTATGTTTAATGATGCATGCGACAAAGAAGTAGGTGTACGTAACTACAAATGGCGCGAAATTGATGTGTCGGGCAAACCATATGCAAGTTTAGCATCCACTGTATCTGAGCAAATTGTTCGGGTGAATCAGTTTGGCATGTTCACCAGTGCATCAAATTTTTACAGCTACTTCAGTAGTGAGTTTGGCAACTTCTTGGATGCAAATAACAAGTTTAGATCCGCATTGGAGAAATCAGGACGTTTCCCTAAAGGTTCAAAAATCTACGTTCCATCTGAGATTAAAACGACTGATGAAACACTGGTGATTACGAAGAACCCTGAGCTTGAAATTACAGACTTCCAAAAAGACAAGGTTTTAGAGGCATACAACAAAGAGGCCAAAATACGGAATCTTGGCCAGATCGTATTCAAGGTCTACAACCTCAAAAACAATACTGTTTTCTATACACCATGGAATGAAACCAAGCACCGTGAAGCGGTCGAGTTTGAACCTATTGTTGTTATCGATGGCAAGGCTTATTCAGCAGTTTGGCATGTTCCTAATACTTTGACATTCAATGATTCGACCAGTGCTGGAAACTTAACGTATTACAACGCTACGGCGCATAACGCATTCGTCAATGCTGTTAAAGGTATATACCAAGGTCAGCAAAGCATGGTTGGTACAGAGCACGAAGATGATACCGAATATTCAATGAAGACTGCAGTTGAATACCAGAAAGCCCAGGCAGAGAAATAATATGGAATTAAGCACTATTGAAAAGAATACCGAAGCTCAAGACATTCAATCTGATGCGTATGACCAGCGTGTACATTCAGTATTGATAGTACCTGAACATGCCCTAAAAAAAATTGAGTCGATGATTTTGGCTACTGGTCATGTACAAAGTGACAGTACCAATCTTTTAGAAGTTTTAAGGCCAATGCCTGAAGAATTCAGAAAAGACGTTGATAACACCGAATTTACAGAAAAAGAAAACGGCGACATCGGTGATGCAGCCGTGGTCATTGTTGATGGTTTGATTCACGACACAAAACGCGGTGTTTGGATCTCTCAAAATTGGGGTTGTGGTAGTCCTAAATTCACCAAGCTTATTCAGGCTGGAGCTGAGCCACCAATTGAACTGATTGCCAAAAATAAGGGGGATAAGTTTAGTGCGACTTTAACGCACGAATTTCAAAAAGCGTATGAGCGAATGGGTTATACCCAAAAACAGGTCGGTTATATACACATCCTATCAAATGGTACACCAACGACTTTCTTTAACTACCTGAGTGACGAATTGCTGTGCAAACTGGAATTCATATCAGTAGACAACAACCGTTTAAACGCCTCACAAACTAACTTTTATAGTGCCGTAGAGCGAGGATCTGTTTCAGATTGGGGAGTGAGCTATCACAGAAAACCTTTTAACTTAGAAAATTACCCGATCAATTCTCTATTGGTGTCGGGATTAACAATAACTTTTATTTTGTACCTGATTTACAGCTATCTCTTTGGAGCTTAATACCAAATGAAATATTTAAACAGAACATCTCAAGATCGCGAAAAACATCATTACTTTAATCAACAACAGGGCGACAATAGAAAACAGCACAATCCGAACCATCGTCACCACTCTATTAGCTTAAATGATGTATTTCGGTCGTTATTAGCCCTTACTCAACTAGACAAAGACATCCCGACATTGATCAAGCTTTTTGAAGAACAAGGGCTTGAAATATGCGAAACGCGTGTACGCACTTGGTCAACACCCGTGCATATCAACAATAGACCAATACCACACATTATTTTTGTTGGTTTTATGAATTTACTTGAGTGCATCAATGCTGAAGCAAAACTCAAAGATATTAATCTGTTTGATCTGTCAGAAATCTTGGACGATATACGCAACTAACAATTATGTGGTTTAGCTATGACTGAAGAAATAAATAGTAATGAAAAAAAAGATGGTCCTATTACGGATGTAGGTAAAAAGTTTGCTGGTGCACGTAAAGACAACCCATCACCAGACTTCTCAGGCAACATGAATGGAATTAAGTCTGACAGCCTAGTGACTAAAAAGGAATATTGGCAAAAGCCTGATTTTAGAGCTGATGCCCAATCTGGCCATAAACCTGTAAAACATGCACTATTATTTTCTTTGGTCTATGCAAACTTAACCAACAAGCCTTTAGGGGGCGGTTGGTTTAGCATAGGTCAAAAGCAATGGGATGATGCCTACATTGCTACGCTACACTTCTTAAAAAACAAATATGAAAGCTCACAGTAAGCGTCCGCTGAATCCCATACCTATTTTTTAATTCGATTTAGGTTTCCAGCAGTGTGGCAGCAATTCTTCAATTTGGGTCACTTTGTGTGTCGGTAACCTTTTCAGCACATCACTTAAATAGGCATACGGATCCAAGCCATTCAGCTTTGCTGACTGGATTAACGTCATGATGTTTGCCGCTCGCTGACCACTGCGCAGCGAACCTGCAAACAGCCAGTTCTTGCGCCCCAACGCCCAGGGACGCATCTGATTCTCGACCCAATTATTGTCAATCGGTAGATTGCCATCATCCAGATAGCGGCTTAAGGCTGGCCAACGCTTCAGAGTGTAATTGATAGCCTTGGCGGTAGGAGAACTCGATGGCACTGTCAGATGATGTTGGTTGAGCCATTCATATAGTTGTTGCATCACTGGTTGACTATGCTGTTGTCGGTATTCGCGGCGGTCTTCCGCTGTACCATCGGTCTTTTTCCTGAGTTCTGCTTCTATCGCATACAGTTTCTGAATCAGCACTAAGGCCTGTTCAGCAACCTGACTTTTCCCGGTCACATGCAGTTCATGGAATTTACGACGTGCATGGGCCATGCACCCCACCTCAATCACCTGGCCTGATTTAAAACGTGCTTTATAACCACTGTAATCATCACAGACTAGATAGCCCTGCCAGCCTTTCAAGAACTCTGCAGCATGCTGGCCTGAACGACTATCCTGAAAGTCATAGATCACCGCCTGAACTGGATTGTACTGTGTGGTGGCATAGGCCCAGACATAACCTTTCTTCGGTTTTTTATTATTCTCACCCATCCGCATGATGGTGACCGGTGTTTCATCTGCATGCAGCACCCGCTGTTGCAGCACCACCTCTTTTAAGGCATTGGCCAGAGGTTCCAGTTCTACACCGCAGCGACCTATCCAGTCAGATAAAGTTGATCTAGAAAGTACGATTCCCGCCCGCTGATAGATCAGACGTTGACGGTACAGCGGCAAATGATCGGCATATTTCGATACCAAAACATGGCTGAGCAGTTCAGGTGAAGCAATGCCTTTATCAATCACATAGGCGGGCATCGCTTGCTGAGTCAGAGTGTCACACTGATCACAGACCCATTTACCACGCACATGCTGTTCCTTATAGAACTGTGCCGGTCTGAAATGCAGTTTTTCACTGACATCTTCGCCGATACGACGAAGTTGGCAGCCACAAGCACATTGGGTTGATGCAGGTTCATGCTCAATACGGATGGTGTGTAGATGATCTGGCAGTGGTCGACGTTTAGGTTTATTGGTTTTGGCTTTGTGTGTCACTGCATCGGTTTTATCTGCATTTAGCCGTTCCAGTTCTAGATCAACCGCGGCAATATCTTCTTCAACCGCTTCATCCCACAGGTGGATTTGTTTTGCAGTGAGATGTTCGTTTTTACTGCCGAATTTATGCTTTTTAAACAGCGCCAGTTCATGCTCGTATTTTTGATTGAGAATAGAAAGATGCTGAACTTTGGCATCCAATTGCTGGTTTGATTTTTCTAATTCTTGATTTGATTGTGCCAGAGACTGATGCTGCATCGCCAACTGCCTGGTGAATTCCAGCAGTTGTTCATGGGTCAGTTGGCTTAAGTCAGGCAGCGTATTCATGACCGCAGTATGCCTGAGGTCATGAAGAGAATGAAATAGAACGTTTGGAGGATGGCAGAATGGAACAGCCTGGTTTAAAGCATCGTCACCACCTGCTGTCGTCCAATGCGCTGCCAGGGCAAACCTTGGATCAGTGCCTGTAACTGTTCCGGACTGATCGCCATGCTTTCACCCTGGTGAACCTGCGCCCAGTGAAATTTACCCTGTTCCAAACGCCGGGCACACAGCCAGATGCCCAGTCCATCATGTACCAACACTTTCATACGATGACCACGTTTATTACAGAACAGGTAGGCGCAATGCGGTTTGATGTAGCCAAAGGCTCTCACCACCTGAGCCATGACAGTATCCATTCCTGCTCGCATATCCATGGGCTGGGTAGAGAGCCAAATTTCATTGATACGGATCATGTTGCCAGTGCCTTGAGTAATTCTGCCAAGACAGGTATTTCTGATGTCTGCCATTTTAGCTGAATATCATTATTCGTATGAGGCACGGTGATACACAACGTGATCCGCTCATCAATAGGTTGGCTGATTGCAGCAGTGTAAGGCAAAGCAATAAATGCTGGATTCACATGAGTAGGATCCTGCACGGCACCCTCATGATGGCTGAAGATCCTGATCCAACGACTGACAAGGTTGGCATTAATACTATGTTGCAGTGCGACCGAAGCGATCGAGGTATTAGGATTTTTGCAGGCATTGACAATACTGAGTTTGAATTCTTTGCTGTATTTTCGGCGTTTTTTAGCAACAGGAGGTGTTGCTGAATATATATCCATGTTCATGGATTAAGTCCCCACTTGTTTTTAGGTGGGAACTAAATTAAGGCTTATAGGATCGCTTGGTAAGGCTGTGTTAGCCGGATGCTTACAGCTCACACTACGAACGTTTAGAACAACTGACAGACGACTTTAATGCGTACATGACCGTTAAGTTTGGTGCTGGACGAAGTGAAAAAGATATTTTAGAACGCTACTCAGCTGGACGACATACCAATCGCAGAGTTAAACACCCACTATCATTTAGTTCAGACACACGTTTACGCTTAAAAAACTTAATCCCTTTAGGATGGCCAGACGATCGTGTACTTGATACGGATAATTATGGTGCCAAAAAATTATTAAACACTGAGACTGGTCAACATAAGTGGTATGCCGTTAAATCCATTTCAGCAAAGCGGTTTCAAACACTAGATGATTGGACGGAATACGACACATTCAATGCAGCACTAGAAAAAGTAAAAACATTTTTTCAGCCAATTTTAGATGAACGAGTCATAGAACCCAAAAAAGGACGCGCAAAACCACCCAAAAGACCGCGCTACGACAGAGTTGAAGTGCGCGAGGGTAAGGACCATCGAAAGGGTGAAAACATCGATAGCCAGTTGCTTATGGACTATTTCAAATTTTCTGGAGTCGAGTTCGGCAATTGGGTAAATCAAAAGGAACGTGCATGGTTTCTGAATTGCACGTATGACTCACTAATGGATCTTGTCGAACTTCTAGGTCTACCCGTTACGTTCGCATCTTTAGGCGGTAAGCTAGGAATAGCATTCGGTTCGCGTGGCACAGGCGTTGATAGCGCAGCAGCTCACTTTGAACCAGGTAATATGCTTATTCATTTGACCAAGACGCAAGGTGTTGGAGCACTAGCCCATGAGTTCGCGCACGGATTTGATTGTGTTTTGGCAAAACGAAACGGACTCAATAATAACTTTTTTAGCGAATACTTTCTTTACACCAGTAAAGGGCGTTACTCAGTACAGAATCATCAAGAGTCAGCATACAAACATCTTAAAGATGGCCAGACTGCAGATAAGTTTATCAAGCTGGTTAATTATCTTACTTTTAAGTCAACCAAATACCTTGATTACGAAGAAAGACAAGGCGGTACGGGCTTTATGAATAACGCCATGCACCTAGATCAATCACGGTCAATGTATTGGTCACAGCCAACAGAAATCTTTGCCAGACTGTTTGAATGTTGGGTGACGGATAAGCTGGCTGAAAATGATCAACAAAATGGGTTTTTGGTGCACGGCACAGAAGAGTCGGCAAATAGTTGGAATATGAAGTTAAGCGCATATCCAACAGGCAGAGAACGGGCAATTTTAGTTGATTTGATGGATGATTGGCTAAAAGCATTAGTGAGGTCGTGGACGAAATGAATGCAATCACTAAGACCTCAAAAAAAGAACGGATCTTATTCAATAATCCCAAAGCAACACGACTTTACAGGGAAGCAATAACAGAGCTTATTGCGTTTAAACCTTGGGAAGTTAACGCCACTGAGAATATGCTTACGATCTGCAACACCTACCGCTATGTCGTGAATAAACGTTGTTGTTTAGGGTACGAGTTTTGGTGTTACGACCGAAGCGAAAAAGAATGGGTACGTGTTAAGCCCTCAAGCGGTCGCCACAACTATGGGAAAAACTGGTGCAAAACAAATGACAAAAACAATGGTCTACAAGGCAGTAAAACGAGCAGATTTTGAGTATTCAAACGCAGCGCGTGGATACGTGTATCGGGGAGAGAAAATATCTGATGCTGAAGCGGAAAAACTAAAGCATAAATGGGCTAAAAAAGACCTGATGGACAATGCAAAAAAAGATGGATCGTTCACACCAGAATCATTAGAAATGTTCAAAACCTTGGTGAATCATGTATCACCACGGGAGTTGACCGCCAAACAGCAAGCTTTGACATACCATAGCCTTAAACGCTACACAGATTGCGTATTTAACCTTTATGAAGTCACCGCTAAACAAACACCTCCAGCAAAACTAAAACGACCGTACAGCATGCCTAGACTGGATGGTACGGATAACCCTTGGAACCAAGGCAAACGAGAAAACGATGTCTATATATACAAGGGGATTGAGTACAAAGGCATTGAAGCGGAAACAGCAATGCATAAAGTGGTGATTGCATCAGAATTAACGGCAATTGCCGGATTGGATAATCAGTTAGCGAATCTGGCCAACGAAACAGGTGTAGCGTTGTTTTCAGAATTTATTGAAGTTGCACACCAGAACAATGATTTAAAGGATTTAACATATGTAGTTTTTGATTATGTAAAACATCTAATTGTGACGATTGATCGCTATTTTGATTTAAAACTGAAATCTAACGTGTCGGTCAGTATTTCAGTGAACCGAGTAGCTGGCTATTCAAGGTATAGCATAGTTCAACGGAAATAGACGCACGAACGCAACCAGTGACATTACATGTGTCGTCAATGACAGCTTATGTGTCTCGAACGTGCACGTAATTTTGGATTGATTGGTTTGAATGCAGAAAATGTAAATTATGCAAAGTAACACCATGAATATAGCTGATGATTGTACGGTAGTACGTAGACCGTATCAAAGAATGACGACAGCTAACATGCTTAAGATTTGTTATAATAAACAAATTGTTAGTATCTAAACGACACATGAGCTGTCATTTTTTGGAAATTGCGACTACCCTATTCATTTTAATTCGAACTTTAACTTATGTTCACCTGAAGTCTAGTTAATAAAACTTTTAATAATTTTATTTATTATTTTCAATAACTTATATAAATAAAAAAATAATTATAAATTTTTGGTTCATGAACCTAATGAATTTATTGATACTTTTATAAAATAGAGTTAATTTGTCCGAGAGATATGGGTAGATATCTATTTTTGGTCTTTTTAGTGATTAGAGATATGACCATTGTCATCAAATTTTAAGGAATTCCTTAAGTTTTTTTCTTATAATTCAATAAAATAATTTTGAATACTCAAAAATTAAATGTAATATAAGTCACATTATGAACCGTTAAGTGAAATACGTTTTGCTTAAACGAATGATTGAGTTAGATCATCTAAATGATGATCGTGCTAGAAGACTCAGGTTTTACACCAAAATATTTGGCAGACTTTATTTTAAATACAATCCTAAACTGAATATAAAAAACCTTCGGAGGGCTTATTTGGCCAAACTAACCATCAACCTGAAAAAACTAAATTCTTACGCTAAGTATTTTTTCTAAAAGACACCGTACATATAGCATTACTTTATGTTAATAAAAATTTAGCATCATTTTTGACGCTTATTTGTTGTATGTGCAAAAGCAAGACATTTTAAATAAAGAATCTTTTAATATGAAAGTTACATATCCAGAGACAGGTATATACGAGCACGAACTCAAAGCAATTGATAAGATTAAAAAGGTCTTTGATCGTGGCGAAAAAACTAAAAACTGGCGAGCATATGCTGGTTTTGAATTTATGCATAAAAATGGAAAAAAAGCAGTAGCGAAAGGTAGTTCTGAGAAATTTGAATATGATCTCCTAATTATTACTCATGCAAACATTTTGGTCATTGAATTCAAGGACTGGAACGGTAAGGAAATTACAAAAGTTGCAGGAAAATGGTACGTAGGTAATAAAGAGCAAGATTCATGCCCTGTAGCTAAAAATGTAAAAAAAATGCAAATTATAGTTAATAAACTAAAGGATAAAGTTTCAGAAAAGAAAGCTAAGGGCATTACATTTCATTACCAAAGTGTTTCTCACTTTGTTGTCATGTGTGGTAAAGCAGATTATTCGCGCCTGCCTCCAGAAGATTTAGAGCACATTCTTTCGATAGATGAGTTTATACAATTAGCTCAACAGAAGAATTTTAATAATATGTTCCGCAAGCATCTGGAACGTGATGGTCGCATATATGATATTAAAAAAGAATATCACGCCATTATTGATGAAATTTTTGCGCCTGACCAAATTCAACCACGCTCTTTGATTATTAATAATCATGAACGAGGTGACTTGATCTTACCGCATCCTAAAAAGATTTATAGCGAGTATAAAGCGCATTCATTGACCATCGTTGGTGAAAAATCTTTAATGCGTTGTTGGGATTTTAATGAATTCAAGTTGAGTAACTCAAGAATGAGTCAGCCTCAACATCGATTCAACTTGATCTGCAATGAGCGCCGGGTTTTCCAAAAAATTAAAACAGAAAAGCCTGATCTTTATCAAAGTTGTTTGCACCCGATTACAAACCCAAGTCTTGATGACATGACATCAAAATATAATGAGTTGTATGAGTTGCCTGAGAACAGCTATCGAGTCAACGAATTCATCGGCGCTTATGCTGAGAAAATGTCTGAATCTGAGAAATTGGATTTATTCCAGATTTTGCTTGGTAAATTTAATCACCTACATCAAATGGGAATTACTCATGGTGATGTGGGTGATCATAGTGTGTGGATCTCTTATAAAAAGGAGATATTGCTATCCAATTTTTCGGCAGCAAATGATCAAACACAGCCCTCGAAAATTGACCCTGAACTGGCTAACGAACTCCCATTTTTGAATACAACAGCTCATCTTCCGAATCTTGCGCTGACAGCTGCACAAAAGGATGTGTATTGGTTAGGGCAGTTAATCCTTCATATTTGGAAGAATGCTCGACTGAGCCCACGTTCATTGAAAAAATTTAGTCTTGAGGAGCGAGATCAGAACCACTGGTTAGAGCGTATTTTAACACGAGCTTTGACAGGGAAATATGATAATGCATGTGCAGTATTCCAAGATTTCTTAGCTCAAAAACCTGCTGAACAAGTTAGTTATGAACTTGATGCAGATGTACTGAATCCATATTTAAATCAGACAAATACCTATATCAGTTACCCGATATTTGGCGCGCCTATTGATGCTAACCAAAATTTTACACTCTATGCATCAGGCAACATGTTAGTCAAAACATGGATGGGTAAAGTTGCATCTGCAATGACAACTTATCAAAAGAGTTGTTTTAAGCGATTCTTTGAAGAACTTAAAATGACGCAGGCTCTCAATTTGCCATACCTTCCTAAGATTATTGATTTTGGTTTATCAACTAGCACAGCATGTGTGTATCTAGTAACTGAAATGGTAAAGGGTGAAGCTTGGTCAACGGTTATTGAGGGCTTAACTGAGGATGAAAAAAATGAACTTTCACTTCAGTTATTGCATTCTCTGAAAAAATTTCATGAGCATGGCTTTCAACATGGAAACTTGGATGATGAAAAGATTCTAGTAGATAAAACAAACTTGAAAGTTAGTTTTAATGATTGCTTCCATCCTGAAGTACCACAACCTGATTCTTCTAATGCTTATTTCCCATCTGATATTGAAGATCCAACAGTCATTCAGTGTGACAACTTTACTGCATTGAAATTAATCGCAGATCTATACGATATAGACTTGGCTGTGGATGATGTGGCTTCAATGGATCCTACTTTATCCTGGCTAAATACAGCCTTGAGCATAGAAGGAATGGAAGATCCAAGTGTACGCTATATTGATAATTCTCGCTTTATAGAGGCATTTGAATGTAAGGGTGCTATTGTAAAAGAAGCTCCTCAGATTAGTATTTATACAAGTAAGGTTGAGACGCCCTTTACGATTTATCCCGAAAACGGCAAAGTTTATATCCAACTTGAGGCAGCAAGTGAGGGGGATTTTCGATTTACACTTAGCGGAATCAATGGCATGTTAAAAGGGTTTTATAAGCCCCATGAAAATCAATTAAGTTTCCTTGATTTTGTCAAAAAACAAGACCTGTGGTGGAAGGCTAGTAGGGATGCAGATCTGACTATTGATGTTAGCATTGAAGTCCACCCGATATCTGGGATGAGTAAGCGTGACAACATTGTAGAGTTAAATGACTTCTTAGCAAAAGATCAAAACTTTAAGGATGCTATTGAACAGTTTAAGCAAGCACAGCTCAAAAGGACTCAAGAGAAAGAGGAAACATTACGGGCTCTGCGTGAACAAAAAGCATTACAAGAAGAGATAGGCGATGTTATAGCTACTGATGAGCTTATGGCACAGCCAATGAGTCATCTGCCTACACATAGCCACTTAATTGATATTGAAACGAAAGAGTTGTGGAAAAAAGTCATGGCGACTGAGCGTCATGCACATCCTACAATCACTCTGTCTGAGCCGTTAAAGATAGTTTCGAGCAAACATTTTAAAGATTCAAAGAGTGCTATTGCATACTATGACTCTGCAGAAGATGTTTCAGCTAAATTTTCAAAGACCGATAAAGTCGATGTAATGTGCACTAAAGAAACTGGGGCGGGAGGTGATTACACTTTCTGCATAGGTACGGTGAATATTGCGCAATCAAAAGTCGGAGAATTGTGGATCGATTTTTGTAAAAAAACAAATGAAGTTCCTGAAGAAGCAACACTGTTTCTACAAAGCAAGGCAGATAAGTCATCTAATCGGAAACGTGCAGATGCTCTGACAAATATTCTGAGTAATAAGGCTGTCATTGAAAATCTCGTAGATTACTTTGAACCATCATTAGTGATTGAAGCAAAAGATTATGAGATTGAAGTGCCTGATGAAGATCTAGATCACTATAACAAATACAAAAATGGGGAATTGGTTAAAGCCCTCAATCCATTACAACGTAAAGCGTTCCGTAATGTGCTTAAGTATGGACCTGTATCACTATTAAAGGGACCACCAGGAACCGGCAAAACTGAATTTATCTCTATACTGGCTCACTATCTCTATGATAAACAAAATGTATCTAACATCTTAATTGTTAGTCAGTCGCACGAAGCTGTAAATACAAGTGTTGAGCGTATACGTCAGCTATGCACAGAGTATGACACACCATTAAGTATTGCTCGAATAAGCAATAAAGAGAGTGCTGTGTCTCCTGAATTAAAAGATGTCTATACAGGCTCAATTATTACGAGCCAGATAGAGCTGTTTAAGTCTAATATTAAAGAAAGAGTGCTTGAGCTTGCAAAAGATTTATCACTTGAAGCTGAATACTTGAGCGATCTTTATGAAATCAGAGTCACTATTTTAAATAGTCTTAAATCTGCGTATCAGTCAATCGACCAAGATGATCTTGATCAAAAGTTTAGTTTCTCATTAGAAGAGTATACCCAGGCTTTCAAATCAGCAATGCATAAGCTGAAGAGCATGTTTGACGGAAATCAAGACTTTTGGGATCAACTGGAAGACTGTATCAATGATAAAGAGATAACAGTATTAAACCAGTTAAATAAGATCGACATGATTACGTTCGCAGCACTTAATCAATACTACGGGGTATCTAATGAGGAAGGACTTAAAGCGAAAGCCTTGATCAATATTGCCCTAGATTATGAACCATTAATTGAAAGCCAAAATGCTAATTATGAAAGTTTTCTGGTCAAAACAAGGCAATTAGTCTGTGGCACATGCGTTGGTGTTGGCCAACAAAGTATTGGAATCGCCAATCACGTATTTGATTGGGTGATTATTGATGAAGCAGCACGTTCAATCGCTTCAGAATTGGCAATTGCAATGCAGTCAGGTGCACGTATTTTATTAGTTGGGGATCAAGACCAACTTCCTCCACTATATTCGAGCGATCATATAAAGGCTTTAGCTAAGCAACTTAAGATATCAGATGATGATTTGGAAGATAAATTACAAAGCGACTTTGGCCGTATCTTTAATTCACATTATGGACTAAAGGCTAGTTCAGAACTCTTGTCACAGTACCGAATGAGTCCGAGCATCGGCGAATTAGTTTCAGACTGTTTTTATGAAGGAAAACTTGAAACTGAAGTTGTCGATTCTCGTGGTTTAAGTGATGAAGAGCTGAAAGAAATTAAGTTAAAGCGGATTGTGCCTGATAACTATGCATCCGACATCGTAATAGAATTGAATTCAACAGTTACTTGGGTGGATACTGGGAATGCTGAGCATTTCAAAATGGAGAAAGGTAGTAGTATTTATAACCCACATGAAATTAATGAAATTATCGATTTTCTTCAGCGGATTGACCAAGACAAACTCTTGTTAAATAAATTAGTGCCAGAGCCTGATTCCCTTAAAGAGCCTGCTATTGGTGTAATTTGTACCTATGCTGAGCAAAAAAACCGGTTAAGAAAAGCCTTCTCTTTGTGTGAAGTGTCAGATGCATTGAGATCAATTGTGCGTATTGATACGGTGGATAGTTATCAAGGTAAACAGAATAAGATCATCATTCTCTCAGTTACGCGAAATGATCCAACTAAGTTTCCTGCATTTTTGAAGTCACCAAATCGTGTGAACGTGGCTTTATCTCGCGCAATGGATCGTCTTGTAATCTTTGGTGCGTCAGAAATGTGGCAAGGAGTCAACAGTAACTTACCTTTAGGACGCGTATTAAATTACATCAAGTGCCGTGAAAATCAGACTTTAGAATATCGATATATTTCAAAACGCGCCATTGTCAAAATAGTACAAAACAATCCGCACATTAATAAAAATAGATCAAAAAAATATAGAAAGGCAGGGGTATAACTCATGGAAAATTCACTAAGAAGCTATCATGACGTAGATGTTACATTGCCATCACAACTATTCAATGTGGCATTTAGCTATACCACAACAGATACCTTAGATTTTATTGATTCTATGGTATTGCGCCTATTGGTAATTGCACCACTTTCTGCTGAAAAAATAGCGCGGTTCTTAGGGTTATCTAATCATGAAACAGATGTGCTATTAACTAAATTATTAAAACAAATGCAGATAAAACATCTTGAAGATGATCGATTTGCTCTGACTCAGCGACTTGAGAAAGCATTCTCGGATGTTTGTGCAATTCCTTATGTAAATAAGATTGAGGACAATATTCAAAAGATGAGTTTTGAGATGATTGGCTTGAATCCTGAGCCAGTTAATCCCAACGCATCTGACAATGGGGCAAATTCAATTAAATTAGATGCTTCTAACCAATACCTTTCAAATGGTGAGTCTTTGGTTAGTAAGGAGTTTCAGAAAAATTTTCGATTTTATTTCAGCCAAGGATTAGTTAAGTTGAATCCATCAGTGGATGAAAAGAAGCTGCAACTGTATAAAATGAGCCAAGTGGAAAAATTGCGAGACCATTCTCGTCGTTTTACATTACCATTGACGCTTGATGAGAATTATACACCTACAGAGATTAGTGATTTTAATCACATGGAAAATCTTAACAAAATCGAAGATTCTCTTTACGCTGCTCTTAGATCAGCTAAGAAGCCACAAAATATTGAGGATATTCTAAAGGTACTCCATGAATTAGATATGGAGGATACTTTTTCAGTTGAATCTATTTTTAGCGAGAATAAGCTTAATTTAGATCGCTTATTTAAGCTAGAACACAAATCCAATGAATACTTTATCGGGCCAATATATTCTAAGGAAAATTCAGACCTGTTTTTCAAAACAATCAAACAATATCAAGACCAGAATAATGATGATAAACAGCTGTATTGGTTAGCTCCATCAGATGAATTTTGGGGTAAGTCAGATAGATTTAGTGATTTTATTGATCGTTTATCGACAACCACAATTACCAAAAACTTTAAATGCTTCTTACCAGTGGCATACAGAAATGATAAACAATCAATCGCAAGTTATAAAAAACTAATCACAGCTGAGGCAGGAGCCAAGCACTTTCTAACGTTTAAGGAAAGTAGTGTAGTTTTTGACGGTAATTTTGAGCTTTTGGTTATGAAAGACTCTTTTTGTGTTTTGATTATTCACGTTAGTGATTCATCCACAAATATTTTAACAACAGTGCCTGTGGGTATTATTGTCAAAAATAAGGCTATTGCCCAATCGTTTTATAAGTTTTTTGAAGACTTAGAGAACGATGGAGAGAACTTCTTTGGTTTATTAAATTCTAAAAAATAGAATAATCATCTTAAAAAGCTAGCAGATTTGCTAGCTTTTTTAAACTCAAATTAGAGTGGCAACAATCCAGACCAGACATTTCTACTTTGAAGTGGCTTTGTTGCACAAAGATTTGAAATGCAAAGCGCCCCTAATTGAGCCAAATTTAAGGCGTAACTTGGGTAAGTGGTCGACCTAATTCCGTAAATCTGTTAAGGACTGCTACACGTGCATGGATCTCATTCACTTGGCTATCAAAACTCCTTGCACTGAGTTTATCTCCTAATAATTTGATGCAATGCATCTTAGTTTCAACCAAACTTCGCCGATGATAGCCTGACCATTTTTTCCATAGTGTCCTGCCTAAACGTTTAATTGTTCGAAGTAATGTAAGCGTCCGCTGAACCCCACTTTTTCTAACTCATTAATACCGCGATAGTGTCCACTTAAATTTAAGTGGACACCTATTTATGGATTTAAAGACAGTTATAGACAGTGCACCAACGCTAAAAAAGCCCCGTCGAACCTTCACAGCTGAATTTAAACATCAACTTATTCAGCAATGCCAGCAGCCAGATACATCAGTGGCCAAGGTAGCAATGCAACATCAGATCAATGCCAATCTGCTACATAAATGGATTCGTCAGTCCAGATCAATGCCCCCTGCATTAAAAACCCCATCCATTCCACAGACTGACTTTCTTCCGGTCATTCTTCACCCGACTCCAGTCAAACAAGAAGCACCTCTACCACCTGTGCCAGAGAAGAAAGCTGTCGCTCATATCAGGATTCCATTACATGAGGCACCAAGTTCCGCAAGGGATCAGATGATCGAGATCGACTGGCCGGTGGAGTCAGTAACTGAATTACTGTTGCTGATCCAGGGTTTGACTCAATGATTCGTATTGATGAGATCTGGTTGTCTACCCAGCCGATGGACATGCGTGCAGGGATGGATACAGCCATGGCTCAGGTGCTGAGAGCCTTTGGCTACATCAAACCGCATTGCGCTTACCTGTTCTGTAATAAGCGTGGCCATCGTATGAAAGTGCTGGTGCATGATGGACTGGGTATCTGGCTGTGTGCCCGGCGGCTGGAACAGGGGAAATTCCACTGGGCTAAAGTTCACCAGGGTGAAAGTATGGCGATCAGCCCGGAGCAGTTACAGGCACTGATCCAGGGTTTGCCCTGGCAAAGAATCGGACTGCAGCAAGTGGTAACAATGCTCTAAACCAGGCTCATCCATTCTGCTATTCTCCAAACGTTCTATTTCCTCTGCATCATGACCTCAGGCATACTGCGGTCATGAATACGCTGCCTGATTTAAGCCAACTGACCCATGAACAACTGCTGGAATTTACCAGACAGTTGGCGATGCAGCATCAGTCTCTGGCACAATCTAAACAACAACTGGAACAATCAAATCAGCAATTAGATGCCAGAGTTCAACATCTTGAAGTCACCAATCAGCAATTAGATTCTAAAGTTCAACATCTTTCTATTCTCAATCAAAAATACGAGCATGAGCTTGCACTATTTAAACAGCATAAATTCGGCAGTAAAAACGAACATCTAACCGCAAAACAAATCCATCTCTGGGATGAAGCGGTTGAAGAAGATATTGCAGCGGTTGATCTGGAACTGGAACGACTGAATGCAGATAAAACCAATGCAGCTGCACAGAAAGCCCCAGTCAACAAACCTAAACGTCGGCTGTTGCCAGATCATCTACACACCCTCCGTATTGAGCATGAACCTGAATCAACACAATGCAGTTGTGGCTGTACCTTGCGTCGTATCGGTGAAGATGTCAGTGAAAAACTGAATTTCAGACCGGCACAGTTCTATAAGGAACAGCATGTGCGTGGTAAATGGGTCTGTGATCAGTGTGACACTCTGACTCAGCAAGCGATGCCAGCCTATGTGATTGATAAAGGCATTGCTTCACCTGAATTGCTTAGCCATGTGCTGGTGTCAAAGTATGCCGATCATTTGCCTTTGTACCGTCAACGTCAAATCTTTCTACGCGCAGGTGTTGATCTGTCTAGATCAACGTTATCTGACTGGATTGGCCGCTGTGGGGTGGAACTGGAACCTCTGGCCAATGCCTTAAAACAGGTGGTACTGCAACAGCAGGTGATCCATGCAGATGAAACACCGGTGACGGTCATGCAGATGGGTGAAAATGAGAAAAAGCCCAAAAAAGGTTATGTCTGGGCCTATGCCAGCACACAGTACAATCCAGTTCAGGCAGTGAACTATGACTTTCAAGATAGCCGTTCTGGCCAGCATGCTGAAGACTTCCTGAAAGGCTGGCAGGGTCATTTGGTCTGTGATGATTACAGTGGTTATAAAGCACGCTTTAGATCAGGTCAGGTCATTGAGGTGGGCTGCATGGCACATGCACGTCGTAAATTCCATGAACTACATGTGACCAAGAAAAGTCAGGTCGCTGAACAGGCATTAGTGCTGATTCAGAAATTATATGCGATAGAAGCAGAATTAAGAAAAAAGACGGATGGTACAGCGGAAGACCGCTGCGAATACCGACAACAGCATAGTCAACCGGTCATGCAACAACTATATGAATGGCTCAACCAACATCAGCTGACGGTGCCATCGAGTTCTCCAACCGCCCGGGCGATCAATTACAGCCTAAAACGTTGGACTGCTTTAAGCCGCTATCTGGATGATGGCAATCTACCCATTGACAATAATTGGATAGAGAACCAAATGCGTCCCTGGGCCTTGGGGCGTAAGAACTGGCTATTTGCAGGTTCGCTGCGCAGTGGTCAACGAGCTGCCAATATCATGACTTTAATCCAGTCAGCAAAGCTGAATGGCTTGGATCCGTATGCCTATTTAAGTGATGTGCTGAAAAGGTTGCCAACACATAAAGTGCCCCAAATAGAAGAATTACTACCTCACCGCTGGAAACCTGAACCCCGTTAAAACTTGGCGATCGCGTTCAGCGGATGCTTACAGTGAAACTGTCAGTAGCAAAGGAAATAACTCATACTTTTATTATTATGAAATGCCTCAATATGCGAATAAACTACTCAAACATAATAATTGGCGTATTCCTCGTAGAGTCATAAATCTTTTTTGTGCAAAACAAGGTGGAACAATACGCGAGGGAAATAAATATTATTTTGAACCTTATGTACTTTTCCCAGATGGAGAGTATAAGTCTCAAGGTACTTTTGCTTGCAAAGTGAATAATGAATTTGTTTGGGCTGTATTGGCTAATGCAACACAGGTTCAACCTGACGGTACACCAAGTGAAAGATATAGGTATCGTTTTAATCTGACAGTTCTCCCTGTCGAGCAATATGCTCAAAGATTCTTAGAACCTCAAACAAATGAAGAAATAGTATTAAAAAATAAAGTAGATCCAACCTTTGCTGCTAAAGAACAACAACGTTTAGATGAAAGGCGCAAAGAGAGGGATGCAGCTTTAGCTAAATGGAAAGATTTTGATAAAAAAGCTATCGCAAATGCGCCCACTAAAAATGATATAGGTAAAACCATATGTACTGATTCTAAATATATAGAGGCGATGCCTGATAAACGAATTGTAGATAATGTTTATATGACCAATTTGGCCGCTGCTAGATTTGGTGACATTGTAGCTAAGCTTGAAGATGTTTCTCCAGATGGTAAAAATATCAAGATTAACTTACGTGGAATTGGAGACAGTTCTACTGGACAAATTAAGGTAAATGATAAATGGCAATACAAAGGTATGGAGATTAAAAACGGTACTGTAACTTGGGAACCAAGTTATAACTGGCGTGTATGCTCATATATTTAATTCATTAAAAAAGACTAATCTCAAAATCAGTCCTTCTTAAGGAATTTTTTGACAAGCTGAATGTGCAAAATAAAAAATGCACATTCAGAGTATGGATCTAATCACTAGCTATCCAAGCATATTATGCAAAAAATTAGGGGCATAAAGTTTTTAGGTGTCCCTTTCAATATTGCCAGCTACGCTCTGCTCACCCATATGATCGCACAAGTCTGTGAGCTTGAGGTCGGTGATTTTGTCTGGACGGGTGGTGATACGCACCTGTATGCCAACCACTTTGAACAAGCCAAACTTCAGCTGAGTCGTGAGCCTTTAGGTCTATGTCAGTTAAAACTGAATCCTGAAATTAAAGATCTATTCGATTTCAAATTTGAAGATATTGAAATTGTCGGCTATGAATCCCATCCGGCAATTAAAGCGCCTGTCACGGTTTAATTTTTCCCAAACCCAAGAAAATCAAAATCCCACTTTGCTTAAAGTGGGATTTTGCGTTTTAATAGGAACAATTTTTACTTGTTTTTGAGTGTGGGTATGGCATTTCAGGATTTAGAAGTCGTTCATGTCGTTGCAATGGATCAGCAGCGCTGTATTGGTAAGGACAATGACCTGCCTTGGCATATCTCAGCAGATCTAAAACATTTTAAGGAAATCACCCAGGGCGGTGTAATTGTAATGGGACGTAAGACCCTTGAATCCATGGGACGTGCCTTGCCTAAACGTGTCAACTGGGTCATTACCCGTGATACAGACTGGTCTTTTGAAGGTACTAAAGTCGCACACACGATTGAAGATGCCTTGAACCAAGCTGTTGCAGATGTAAAAGCGTCAGAAAAACCGGAGTCTATTTATATTATTGGGGGTGGTGAAATCTTCAAACAGACAATGAGTATTGCTGACCGTCTGGAACTGACCCATGTCGAACTGGATGTACAAGGTCATGCCTTCTACCCGGAAATTCCTGCTGAATTCAAAAAAGTTTTTTCCGAACAACATATCGACGACAAAACTGGGATTGCTTTTGAGTTTGCAACTTATAGAAAATGAAGAATAATTTTTAATTAAAGATTCAATTATGCATATACTCCTGAGCTAATTTTTCTTGACGTTTTTGTTCTTCTTCTAAACGTTTTTTATATGCGATTCTGTCATCAGAAGATTCTTTTTTATATTGATTAAAAGAGATCTTCCCTTCAACAAGGTCATGTAAAGTATTCAGATTATTACGAAGTAATTCATTTCGCTCTAGCGAGCTACTCTTTGTATCTTTCCATTTTTTCTAGGTGGAATCACCGCATGCGCTTGCCGATCTGCAATGACCTGACGGCATTGCTTGGTGTCATAAGCCCCATCGGTATAAACAGAGTCAATCCGCTCATCTTGTGGAATCTGATTAAGTAAATCACCAAGCACCTGTGAATCACTGACATTATTGGTTGTAAGCTGAACTGCTCGTATTTGTAGGGTTTTAGCATCTATACCAATATGAAGTTTACGCCATTGGCGACGATATTCAGGTCCATGTTTCTTGCGTTTCCATTCGCCCTCACCTAGAAACTTCATGCCTGTAGAGTCCATGAGTAGATGCAGCCCATCGCTACTTTTTTGGTAGCTGATTACAATATCAATATGCTTTTGTCTTCTACAAAGCGTGGTGTAATCTGGAGCTATCCAATTTAATCCGCAAAGTTTAATCAGACTTTGCACAAAGCCAGTGACCATACGTAAAGACAGACGGAATAAGGATTTAATCATTAAGCAGCATTGGATGGCTGCGTCGGAGTAGATTTGATTTCGCCCTTGTTTGCCTTTTGATGGAGCATATCATTGCGTAGCAGGATCAAACCAAATGGCAATATTTCCTCGACTCATGAGTGCTCGGTTATATGCGGGCCAATTGGTTGTGCGGTAGATTTTGTGTGTAGGCTTCTTCATTTGAAAATTATATCGCTGAAAAACCCTTTACAGATAGGTTTGTGCAACAAAGCCATTCAGAATTGAAATAGAAAAATTTAAAAATAAATAACTTGGAAATAGATTTTATGATAAAATTCAATCAGCTATATTAATTTCTACACTTATGTCTGCACTACAAAAAATTAATGAAGATATGATAGTGAATCTTCCTAAGGGTGATTTACACGTTCATTTAAATGGAGCTATTCCAACAAATTTAGTTAAGGAATTATTAGCAAAAAATACAAATGGAATTCCCTCAAATTTTGATATTAATAAAGATTTAAATATTCTCGAACCACAAAAAAATCTGCAAGATTATTTAAAACCATGGAAAGTCTTAAATTTAATACCTAGATCGCAGAGTGATTTAAATAAAATAGTATTACAAACATTTTTTAGTTTAAAACGGCTTTGTTGTATAAACATTCTTCAAGATACTGATTTTTAAGGATTTGTTTAAATTTTAATCCAAAAATAAATTAAACAAAATCATAGTCTTAGATATTTATGCAACAAAGCCCCATTAGAGCTAAACTCCATTTACTAATGTCATATTTAAATCTAATGGTATGAAAGTACTATCAAATATACTGTTTAAATTACAGCGATTTCATTCTTGCTTCCATTATTTCGAATTTGAAGTCTTGGAACCATTGAATTATTTAAGTAATCATAAATAACCATTTCAGGATGATGCAGATCAAATGCTTGTCCAAACCATATACAAGCAGCATTGGATGCACATGGTAAGACATGAATTTTGGTAATTCCTTTATCTGTTAGACTATGAAATAACGCATGAATATCTTGCATGAAACTTAGTCCTCGTTCAGGATTTCTTATTGCTCCATTCCCCATATATTCTGGTTTAGCAGTAATATTAATTACCGGATGTCCTAATTCAACAGCCTTATTTTTAGAGGTTTCTGGATCAGCAGTGAGATTCAATCTAATAGTAATTTCAGTACAATCTTCTATTTCACTGAAATTATTAATTTCATACGCTTTGGTTGTACATATAAGATCAGGCCACATCCAACAACTTCCATCCCTATACATAAGCATAGGTATAAATTTCCCTTTATTTCCTAATTTACTTCCTAATGCTATTAGGCATGGCATAGGGCCGAAGCCAAAAATAGCTACTCTCTTATCATCAAATTTAGTTTCCCTAAGTAATTGTTCTGTTTGAACTTCAAATTCTTCTAAAAAATACTTTTTATAGAACTCATCAGCTGAAGCTCTTAAATGAGCTGGTAATGGTTCATGAATTAGTGTCTTATCTTTATGCAAAATAGATTTTAATGGGAGAAGGCAGCTTGCAATATCACGTCGTGAAGGAGACTGAGGAATATTGCGATTCACGGGCCAGAAAAATAAATACACTGGCATAGGAGTAAAGCTTAAAGAATCTAATAAATCTTCGCATTGTGCTGTGAAATTACTTCTCATTTGCGAGAGTCTTGAAGCTGTATATTCTGCGCCAGCAACTTTATCAATTAACCTATGATGTTTTTCACATAATAATAAAATATTCGTTGGATCATCTGATAGTTGATATGAGAAGAAGGGGATACCGCGAGTAGAATTTTCTGATGCTGCAACATTATGAGCTAAAACGCCATATGTACCTTCAAATCCAGTTATTTCATCTATGTTTAATTTTGCACCACATCCTTTAAACATACATCGGCCATGACTTGAGAGATAAATCTGGTTTTTATCTTTTTCAGATAAATCGTTACCCCTACCTGTAAGATGCTCAAAATCAAAAATTCTTTTTATGAAATATTCTAATTGGTTTACAGGGTTTGGTTTTTGTTTAGGAATCTTTCTAGGAACAAAATCTACATCTTTAACTTCGCTCTCTTGAGAGGAGGTTAAATTCCATGTTTCTTTTAACTTTTCAAAATCATGTAGAGTGTGGGCATCAATTATGTGACCTTGAAGAAAGCGTGCATAAATGGAAATTTTTTTGGCAAGCAATCTTCGGACAAAAGTTAAAGTATCATCATAATTGAGAATTATACGGAAAAAACTTTCAGGGCTTTTATTTTTCAATAAGACAAAAATTATATTTTTACGTTCTTCATCAACTAATACACCTAATGAATCTATACAAATATGCTTTAAAATTTCTTCTATATATTTATTTGCATTTGATAAATCATCTATTGCTGATAAAGAAGTCTGTAAACTTAGGGATGGGTCTAGTTGCATTTTCAATTTAACTCAATATAACCTAACAGTTTGATTTTAAAATTTTTTCTACCAATCCAGATTCCAGTTTTTACTCTTCCGATTATTAAATATAAAACTGGGTCATTAAGATTGGTAATGCCATTTAGAACAGTATCTATATCCCTTAAATCGGTTGGAGAGGGTGTTGGTACATCTTCAGGATGTGTATGCCATAGGCCTTGAAAATTATAGAATTTTTTAGATTCGTTCCAAGCTTGTATTAAAGCATATTGGTGGGACTTTGACCTAAAGAAAGACATACGTGTTTGACAGTCTCCTTCCATAGGAGAGGTAAAGCTTTCAATGATTTTAGCTTTAGTTTCTATGTCTGTTCTTCCAATTAGAATGCCACCCGATTCTGGAGAATCTGATTCTAATTGTATAAATTGCTTTAAACTCTTTAAAACATTTGCTTGAATAATAAAGACTTGGCCTGTAGGTGTGTCACATTTAATCCTCCCTTGAGTTATGTATTGCAACATGGGCATACTTCTTTATAAATTTCTTTTAAATTCAATATATTAATTCCATTTGAATTATTTACTGAATTATAAAAAGGGGTAGTAATTATTCCATTTTTATTTGCATTCTGATTGTCGCCAGAAATAGAAACAAATCCTAATTGTTGATTCAGGACATATTCAGAAATATAGCTTGCTAGCTTCATGCAATTTAAAGAAGAGAAGGGGGTAAATGCACCAGCACACCCTGTAATATTTTTAGCAATTAGCTGTCCAGATTGTACATATTTATACATAGGGGTAAGACTTTTATTTGATTTTTCATCAAAATATAAGCAGTTTAAACATCCTACATGTTTATTATTGAAAGAAATAAAATGTCCACCTAAATCATAAGGTTCTAACCAGCCTATTATTACTTGAATGTTTGCACTTATTTCATAAATAGTTTTTACGAGAGAAATCTCAGTAGGAGTATGGCCAATTGCTATGATGATAGTATCAATATCTTCAGTAATTTTTGATTTTATCCAGCTTTCACCATGGCTTACGAATGGAAAAATAGTTAATCCGGGCCTTTCTATTAAAAACTTATTAGCTAAAGAAGTAGATTTATAGGTATTAACATACTGCAAACCTAAAGAATGACGATAAATATTATCTGTTTTTAAAAGCTCTGGATCTATGAAAGAAAATTTATTTACGCCTGTTTGAGCTAATATCTCTGCAATCTTTGAGCCTAAAGCCCCACATCCGATAATCGCTATATGTCTTGTTTTTTTCTCTTGCCCCGTTCTATTTAATAAATAATCTATCCACGCTCTTTGTGTTAAAGAGACTTTAAAGCCTTTGAAGGATACTTTTTCTTTGAAAGAATACCAAATGGCATAATAAAAAATCACATAAGCAAATCCATGTTCATTTGGAATTCCCACTAGGGCATAATGATTGCCTTGTTTTAACAAAGATCGTTTGTTCTCATTAGAGAGGGTATTAACAATTTTTAGAAAATAGTCCTCATTAAAATAATCTCCTATATCTGGTATGGGGAAAACAGAAGCATCTTCTAATAATATCTTATGAATTTTTACTTTTGTGAGCTGGTTGTGGTTTATGTAAGAACTATCGCCATCATCAATATGCTCTAATATTTGATGATTCCCTTTTGATGATTTTCTTAACCAACCATATAAATTAAATGTAGAAGTAGGGTCGCAATGTAATATTACATCCTCATTTATATTTTGAGTGCTGCCTAAATATCCTTCTAGTTCGTTATACAAGCTTACTCGGTTGTTTAATTGAAAATTAATAAAAGATTGCTTGAGTATATCTATAGCCCTTTCAAAGAATTCAGTAATAAGTTCTTTATGTCTATAGCCTTCAAAGTTTTCACCTTGATGATCCGTAGTACAAATTTCCCCACTTTGACTCACATGATCTAAGGCAGACATTGGTCGTGTCAATATTCTAAAAATGGGAGGTATCGTCCAATTAGCTCTATTTTGAAAAATTAGACCAAGGCAAACCTGTTGTGTATTAATGAGAAAATCAAATTTTAGATTAACCCAATCCTTAGTAATAGAAGTGACATGGATATTTTGAGCTCCATGTTCACTTAATAGCTTTTCAATATTGTCTAACTTTGGGTTATCAAAAAACATTGAGTTTTCCTAAGCAGATTTTCCTTCTTGAGTGTAATAAGTTTGTACTACTGGTTCGGACACTTCTTGTATTTCAGGGATAGGGAATTGTCTTCCAAAAGTTTTATTTAAAATTTTGCAAGCTTCTACTGTATCAGTTTCCTCATTTACAGCTTCTAAAGATGATTTTAAATCTTCAAGTTTTGATTTTAAGTGCTCCATTTGTTTTCGGGTCAATTTTTCGAGTAAGTCTACACCTTGATGTGCAGGTAAATTAATTACGAGTCTGAAGTAATACTCGTTATTTTCTGGATCAATGCTAAAGGTAGTGAATTGATCTAATACATTATTTACTATAGAAAGTAATACCTTATTATCATTCTCATAATCTTCAGCTGTTATATGCTCATATACAGCTGTAGTGATAGCAATACTCTTAAAAAAATCTAGACCTTTCTCATTTCGCCATTGTTTCAAGTAGCGAGTACATCGTCTAAACTGATGACGTAAATCTGAATCATCTTCAAATTTTCCCAAAATTGTATCGGTAAGTTCAGTAGGATTTGAAATATCCCAAGTCTTAAGGTCTTCAGAGGAGAATTCCTTACCTCGAGCTAGATACATATTGCCTTTGTCGTCTTCAGCGTAGATGGGCAGATCTACATGATAATCGGGACTACCATTTTTGAGATAAGTGACAGTTACGCAAGGTCGTTTGATCGTTACAGTTCTATTTGAATGAGTTAAAGCATCTCTAACAATTTTTTTAATTTCTACTGAGCCATATTCCTCTTTGTCACAATCTAATAAAACTCCTACATCAATATCATAATCTCCATTCTTAGGCTTAATCCCTGTGCCCAAGGCATAACTACCTTGATTAAAGTATTCAACAAATTGAGGACCATTTGGATCCTTTTTGAGTTCATCTTTTAAGGTGCTAATCAAAAGGTCACGTTTTTCACGTAATGTACTTTCTTCGTCATAACGACCTAATCGAATATTTGTGTGGAACTTAGCATAGTGTTTTTGTGGATTCGCCATATTGTTGTATTCCTGTAGTGCTTTTGTTGTTATGGGGATCTCCTATATTAAATACAAGTTAAGACATTAAAAAAAATAGAATTTTTAAAGGGAAAATTTAATCAAAAAATATTTAAACAAACGATGAGATGTATCAATCTCCAATTTTTAGCATTCCTTCCCAACTAAAATAGTTTTGAGTCAAATTCTTTCTGGACATCGCCCATACACGACCATGCATCTTGCAAGGTCCAATTACGGCATCGCCACCACAGAGTAAAAAGAATGTTCAAAATAAACAGTCTAAAAATTCTGAATAGCCTTTTAGAACAGAGAGTTAAGGCACACAATTTAAAATAGTCAGTGAGCCTATCAAAATCCTCATGTATGAAACCTAAGAAGTTCCACATTTTTCTGGGTATACAAGCCTAAATTTTATGGAAAGAATTCATATGCTGCTCCTTTAGCTAAAAGAGTATTCAGCTTACGATTCGTGGTTATTTTCAACAGTGCCTTCTGGTAAGGGTCGGCACCTGCACATCAAAAAAATCTCCCCCCAGAGTACGGCTGTTTCTATCGGGGGTAGAATATTCATTCTGTTACTTTAGACTATGCTCTAAAGTTACACTAAAGTGTTGATCTAAGAAAAAGTATCAATTTTTATCTACCCTTTGTAAAATTTATATCACTTAAGCGCAATCCCAATAAAATAAGCATGTACAAAATAAAAGTAGCTGTCTTTAACTGCTATTTTTGATGGTTGTTCAAATCCATTTCTTCAAGGGAACATCATTGACTCAAATTTTTATTTGCAGAAGTGTCCTATATTTTCTTTCAAATTGCGGCTAGGGTGGATATAAAAGGACCTAGCTGCTATCATTGCCCCCGAAATCCTCCAAAATAGATATCTTTCTTAATATGACACTTACGCCACCATAAGTTTATTTACCTCTTAATTCAGTAAATAACTCATCACTGTCTAGTGATGTGGTGTAGTAGCTTGTGTGTCATATATCACATCACTAGCCTTTCCTAAAATTTAAAAAAATAGGCTATTTTCATGTTATCCACTATTCGAGAACAATGGTTCTCCAATATTCGCGGGGATGTTCTTGCGGGTATTGTTGTTGCTTTGGCTCTAATTCCTGAAGCAATTGCCTTCTCCATCATTGCAGGTGTCGATCCTAAAGTCGGGCTATATGCTTCATTCTGTATTGCAGTTGTGATTGCTTTCGTAGGTGGTCGCCCTGGTATGATTTCTGCTGCAACTGGTGCAATGGCTTTATTAATGGTCACACTGGTTAAAGACCATGGTCTGCAATACTTATTAGCAGCCACAATTTTGACAGGATTTATTCAAATCCTAGCAGGTTATCTAAAATTAGGTGCTCTGATGCGGTTTGTATCAAAGTCAGTCGTGATGGCACTGTTGCAAATAACCACGAATGGTAAGCTGAAGACTGTTTTAGCTAAAGGTGCAGCATATGAATCCTTTCCATGGTCGGCATTTTCAGGGCGAAATCATTCTTTGGGCTGTGCGCTGGTATTG